>SCQV01000224.1 GCA_004299085.1 Chitinophagaceae bacterium
CGAAGCGTCCGAGTCAGACGAAATAATATTTGTTTGACCCAGACTGAAGCGTCTGGGCCGACGAAGCATAGCTTGTCGGGTGAGCGACGATAAATGTCGCCACACCGACTGAAACGTCGGTGGTTAACCTCTTACGGAGTCTGATACTCGTCAGAGTCGTCAGACCTGACAAAAAATGGTAAAGAAGCCATTTTTTCGTCACTGCTTCGCAGAAATTTTGCTACTGCAAAATTTGGGATTAATAAAGTGGAACGGAATAAAGATTGGGGCATTCAATAGCTAAAAAAGAGGAAGCTGTAAAGCGGGATTGGGTGGGAAAAGAGGGGAAAATTATTTAACTTTGGAAGGTAAGGCTCTTCACTTTTAGCATTTGCATATTTACCGGCAAATTTCGTAAAAATGAAAAAGCAGCTACGAAAATCATTTCATAACTGCTTGATTATTAAGTGGTCCCACCTGGACTTGAACCAGGGACCACCTGATTATGAGTCAGGTGCTCTAACCGACTGAGCTATAGGACCAATCCTTTGTTTCCAAAGGCCTCTTCCTCTCAAAAGGGGCAGCAAAAATATAAAATAAACCTGTTTTACCCTATATTTTTTCTCTTTCTTTGCAAAATGTCAAATATAAACGCCATTATCCTGGATTTGGGCGGCGTACTCCTGAATCTGGATTTCCAAAAGACTGAAAACGCATTTGTGAAATTGGGAATATCTCACTTTTCACAATTATTCAGCCAACAACATGCCAGTCAACTTTTCACGGATTTGGAAACAGGAAAGGTTTCACCGGAAGAGTTTATCTGGACTTTAAGAAAAGAATCCGGCAAAGACGTGACTGATCAGCAGATTACTGATGCCTGGAACGCCATGTTGCTGGATTTTCCGCCGGAAAGAATTGCATTGCTCAAAAGGCTTAAAGGCCATTACCCGCTTTTTTTACTCAGCAATACGAACGCCATCCATTTACCGGCATTTAATCAAAAGCTGAAAGAAGAATACGGAATTTCTTCATTAGACGAATTATTCGATAAAGCTTATTATTCACATCTGATAAGGGAAAGAAAACCGGATTTAGCGGCTTATCAGGTAGTTATACAGGAAAATAACCTCCACCCGGCTACTACCCTGTTCGTGGATGACAACCAGGAAAACATTGAAGGCGCCGGGAAAGCCGGACTTTATGCAGTACATCTAAAAGCATCCCAGCCGGTCAATGAATTGATGGAAAAAATACTTGCCGGCCCTAAATGGTTAAGGGGCTGTTAGAAAACAGCCCCTCCTTTTATAACCATATCCTATGAAAAACCGATTCAAAAGTAAGTGATGTGTTTATAACCAGCCTTTGTTCTTTCGCCAATGTGATAATTCTTCTGGTAAAAGAGCTATTATAACCTATTTATAACATTTTTTAACAAGACAATGAAGCATAATTTTGCGAAATTGCGCAGATTATGAAGAAAGTTGCTTTGTGGGTATGCTTGGGATCTTTAACCATTATAGGGTCTTGTAATTCGGGGTTAAAGAAAATGGTCACGGCACAAGTGACATTGATGAATATTCCGGATTCGGTTCATACTGCTTTTCTGGATGAAATTCATCCTGACGGCACCTTAACCATAGACACCGCTGACATTGATCCCATCAGGGATTCGTTTTCTTTTACCTTCCTCCCTTCAGGCTCCGAAGGACTTTACCGCATCCGGTTAGATGACAGCACTAATATTCTACTGGCTCTGAACGACCAGCATGTGATCATCAAAGGAGATTATAATCATTTGGACCAATTGCAAATACAGGGCTCATCGGCTTCTACAGAATTACAAAACTTTCTGTCTATGCTGAATAAAGAAAACAACCATCTTCAGAAGTTAAATGCAGATTATGCCAACCTGCAAAAAGTTCACTCTCCCGATAGCGTTCTGAAGCAGCATCTAACGCTATTATCTAACCAGCGCCGGTTGATTACCGATACGATTCTGCAGGAAGTGAAAACTACTAAAAGCGCCGCCGATGCGGTGTTTGCTTTAAGTATTCTGGACAATGCCCAATCCTGGGACGCCGCCAAACCCTATTTCGATGATTTAAAAGCACGCTTTCCGGACAATGCTTTGGTAGAGCAGGCCGTAGCTTCCTTTAACCGCAAATTGAACAATATGGGACAAAGCATTTCGGTGGGTATAGGCGATATGGCTCCGGATATCAGCTATCCTGATACTGCGGGAAAAATGGTTTCATTACAGGACTTGAAAGGAAAATATGTTTTGGTGGATTTTTGGGCTTCCTGGTGTGCACCTTGCCGCGCAGCTAACCCTAATGTGGTGAAAGCATGGAAAATGTTTAAAGACAAGAACTTCACCGTGCTCGGTGTATCGCTGGATACCAAAAAATCATCCTGGAAAGAGGCTATCCGGCATGATAAGCTCACCTGGAATCAAATAAGTGATTTGAAGGGTTGGAATTCAGCGCCTGCCGCTATTTACGGCGTAGAGGCTATTCCGGCTAATTTTTTGGTGAATCCTGATGGGAAAATCATAGCTACCAACTTAGAGGGTGATTCTCTTTTTCAGAAATTAAGAGAAGTGTTGCCACGCTAATAAGAAGGATTATCGTATAGAACCTGCAAAACCGTTTGCCCGACTGCTTTCAACGTATGCTTATCAATGATTTTCATGTTGTCATTGATGGTATGATGCCAGGGCATAAAATCACCATTCCCCTGTAAGGCAATAATATCCATCGTAGGAATACCGGCGATCTCATTCACAAAAGTGTGGTCGTCGGTGATCTCCACACCACCGAGGTCGCCATATCTGAAATAATCCGAATAGCCAATGCTGTTACCCATATTCCACACCATTAATGATTGCGGACCCGCGAATTGCCTGGTAAATCCTTCCCGGTAAAAATGAGCGCCTTTGCCGCCCACCATATCTAACAAAATTCCATATTGCGCATGATAACCGGATGCTTTGGCCTGCTTTGACCAATATTGAGTGCCCAATCCCCAAGAATTATCATTGCCATTAACCCCTGCATCTTCCACATCCGTCAGCAACAAATCCACACCGATGGTTGTCTTTTTTGTATGCAGTTGACGAGCTATTTCCAAAATATCCGCCACACCGCTGCCACCATCATCTGCTCCGTCAAAGTGCTCATGGGCAGTAGCAGGCACTGCATCTGCAAAAGGCCGTGTATCCCAATGCGCCAGCACTAAAATACGGGGGTTATTCAGCGGATTAAAATGGCCGATGATATTAATACAGTCGTACGTGTTACCTTGCGTGCTTACTTTAGTTCGTTGAATGGTCACGCTGTCGCAATAAGATTTCATTTTGGCTATCAGCCAGGCTGCACATTGAGCGTGCGCTTCCGTATTCGGAATTCTCGGCCCGAAGTCCACTTGTTTCTGAACAAAGGCATAGGCGCTGTCCGCATCAAATGGAGCAATGTTTGCAGGCTTGAAAACTGTATTTTGATTTTGTGATTCCTGGTTCGATGTATTGGAATGGCAGGAAAATAATAAAAAAGCTGCCATGCCAAGGATAAACAAAGAAGAACTTCCTCTCTTATACATTAGAAAAAATTTGGCACAAAGTAAATAAAATCAACGCTAAACCCAGTTAACAAAAAGCTAATCCTTGTTCCCTTTTTCTCCGGTAAACCAATCTTCCCGGTCTTTGAACAACACGTTGAAGGTAGTCAGCGTACCATAAATGCGTGTAATATATTGTTGCATATTGATTTTATCCTCATCGCTCAGCTTAGCATGGCTGTTGATTTGTTGCTCCAGCACACGCAATCTGTCACGCAGCATCACTATTTTATGAAAGAATATTTCTATGGGAACTTCCTTCGGCTTCAGGTTTGGATCAGAGGGTTTTAAAATAAGCGTTCCGCCTGCCCATCTCTCGCCTAATGGTACGTTTTCATGCACATCGCCCCAAAGCCGTAATATTTTTAACAGAGAAATTTCTAATTGAGAAGTGGTTTCTATTTCGGGAGAAACATTTTCCACCTTTAATATTTCAAACTGCGGATCCGTTTTATCTATTTCCTTTACACCGCTATTGAGAAACGTAACTAAATATTGCGCGTACCGTACTCCCACAATTACGCCCTGTCCATGCAAAGTATGCTGAACACGTGAGCCGATTCCGGCAGTTAAAGTAATATCTTCATTCATAAGAATAATTTTTCTCAAAAATAAGGATAAAGTTCAATTAATTTTAATCCATGTAACTTTGCAACATGCAAACAG
>SCQV01000225.1 GCA_004299085.1 Chitinophagaceae bacterium
CAGCGTTTTGCTTTCTCCTTTTTTCAAAAATATTTTTTGAAATCCTTTTAATTCTTTCACCGGTTGTGCCACACTCGCCACCATATCACGAATGTAAAGCTGTGCCGTTTCTGAACCATCATAATTGCCGTCATTGGTTACTGTAACCGAAATATGCATGGGCATGCCGGGTTTCATTACGTTTTTATCCAAAGTAAAGTTGCTGAAGGTAAAATGAGTATAACTTAATCCATACCCGAAAGGATATAACGGCGCATTGGGAATATCCAAATATTTAGAAGTATATTTTTGATCTGGATTACGCGGCCGGCCGGTGTTCAGCTCATTATAATAGACAGGTATTTGTCCGACTGCATAAGGGAAAGACATGGTTATCTTTCCTGAAGGATCATAATCCCCGAATAACACATCGGCAACGGAATTACCGGCTTCTGTTCCTAAAAACCACGTTTCAAGGATGGAAGGGATATGTTCATTTTCCCAGGTCAATACCAGCGGGCGGCCATTAGATAAAACCAATACAATGGGCTTTTTAGTTTTGTAAATGGCCCGTAATAATCTGCGCTGACTCTCAGGAATACGAATATCGGCTTTGCTGGCAGCTTCTCCGGTCATGCCTTCTGATTCTCCGAGGCACATTACCACTACATCCGCTTTCTGTGCAGTAGCCACGGCTTCTTTAATCAGATCATCAGGACTTTCAGTAGATATTTGCATATCTGCTCCTGAATTATTTAGTTGGCGAATGACAGATGTATCGTTCGTAATATTGGCGCCTTTAGCGTATAGAATAGTAGCGTCATTTCTCACAGCATCTTTTATACCTTGTAAAATACCGACGGCTTTGTGCCAGTCGCCTGCGCCTGACCAGGGACCAATCATATCCCGCTGATCATCCGCCAAAGGTCCTATTACGGCAATAGTTCCTGCTTTTTTCAGAGGGAGTAACTGGTTCTCCTGCCCCGGCAGGCGGGCATTTTTTAATAAAACGATAGATTCTCTTCCCACTTTTCTGGCATAGTCCAGCTTATCCGGGCTCATGATTTCATGCTGCGCCCTTTCATCATTCACACGCAAATAAGGATTTTTAAATAATCCCAATTTGTATTTGGCCACCAGCATATTCTTAACCGCATTATCAATAAGCGACATGCTTACTTTCCCTTCCTGTACTAATTTCTTCAGTGAAGTGATATACGCCATACCCATCATGTCCATATCCACGCCGGCATGAATAGCCAGATCGGCAGCTTGTGCTTTATCTCTTGCTACACCATGTGGTATTAATTCTGCAATAGCATTATAATCGCTGACCACAAAACCATCGAAATGCCACTGTGTACGAAGCAGGTCTGTAAACAGCCAGTGATTACCGGTAGCGGGCACGCCGTTAATCGTATTAAAAGAAGTCATCACAGAGCCCACACCCGCATCTATAGCTGCTTTATAGGTTGGTAAATAAAACTGAAACATTCTGCGTGGCCCCATATCCACATCATTGTATTCCCGTCCTGCTTCCACTGCCCCATACAAAGCGAAATGCTTCACGCAAGCCATCACCGTACTATCTGTTGCTAAATTCGTTCCCTGATAGCCATGCACATAAGCACGAGCTATGGCGCTTCCTAAGAAAGGATCTTCTCCCGCACTTTCTACAACCCTTCCCCACCTTGGATCACGGGATATGTCCACCATCGGTGAATATACCCAATCTAATCCATCCGCCGAAGCCTCATCGGCGGACAAGCGTGCAACATGCTCTATAGCAGCCGTATCCCAAGTGCTTGCCAAAGCTAACGGAACGGGGAAAATAGTTTTGTGTCCGTGTATCACATCAAACCCAAATATTAAAGGGATATGCAGACGCGTATCATTGACGGCAACTTCCTGCAGCTTACGCACATACTCTGGCGTAAATGCATTAAATATGCCACCACAACGGCCTTCTTTAATATCATTTAAATAATCCTTATTCATTGTAGGCCCGGTTACTGCCATATCGCTGGTCAGTAAATTCAATTGACCTATCTTTTCCTCTAAAGTCATTTTTTTCATCAGTGCATTAATAAACGCATCCATTTTCGCATTAGAAGAAACTGCAGTTTTTTTCTGCGCCCATGCACTTAAGGACATCGTTGCCATTAAAAAAATAATAGCTGAAGTTTTAATTATCATCATCATTTTGGTTTTATCTATTTACTTTTTGATCGCTGAATAGTATTAACTGATAGTCTGATTTTATTCTTCTTAAATCCCTTAACTAAACAGTACGGGTATGCCATTGACTATTTACTACTTACAACTTACTGCCTACTGCTTACTGCCTAATGCCTGCTACTTACTGCCTACTGCTACTTTTCTCTCTTATTTTTCAACAAATCCGGCTTTATCGCTTTCGCCCAAATCTCATATCCCGTTTTATTCATGTGCAGCATATCAGAGCCGAATAAGCTTTCGACAGGTTGCCCATGATCATCAAGCATTAAATGCCAGACATCTACAAAAGATGTACGAGGCTCTTTTTTCAAAAACTGTTGTATTTCCCAGTTAGCCAATTGCATGACCGGGAAAAATTGTTCACGGCTCGGGCTGGGTTTAATGGAAACATAAGCAATCTCCGTCTTTGGAAGATGCTTCCTGATTAAATAATACAACGTCTTAAATCTGTTCAAAATACTATCGGCAGTTATCGCCGGAGAAGCAGCAGCGTCATTATCACCGCAATAAATAACTATTTCTTTCGGATGATAGGGGAAAATAATATAGTCAGCATATCTTATCACATCAGGAAGGGTGGAACCCCCAAAGCCTCTGTTGATAATTTTATAGCCTGGAAAATAATCCTGCACGTCTGTCCATTTCCTGAAAGAAGAGCTGCCTACAAACAAAATCGCATGTTGAGGTGGAGCTTGCAGACTGTCTTCATGCCTGAAATGTTGTATTTCGTTCCAGAAGGGAGGATGCGATTGCTGACCAAAAGAGGGAATTTCTATTAAGCAAAATAAAATAACAAGCAACAAATGATACCTTTTCTTTTTCATGTGTTATGAATTATCTGTTTTCTTAAATATGTTATGCAAAAAAATTATACTAACTATTCATTCCTTGATCCAATTTTCAATTCTCAGCCCTTCAACTCTGCTGAATTCTTTTTCGTTATTCGTGACCACAATGAAATCCATGCTTTTAGCATGAGCAGCAATCAACATGTCAAGGGAACCTATGGGAGTGCCTTTCTTCTCAAGATTACTTCTTATGATGCCATATTCCAATGCGGCTGAATGATCAAAATTAAATATTTCTAAAGGGATAACGAACCGGTTAAGAGCCGAAATATTTTTATCAGGAGAAGCACTCTTGACTGCACCATAATATAATTCTGCTAAGGTTATTATTGAAATCCCTATTTCACCTAAAGGAATGGATTGAAACTTAGCAAGAATGACGGGAGGTTTTTGGTTTATTATATAGATGCAAATATTTGTATCAAG
>SCQV01000226.1 GCA_004299085.1 Chitinophagaceae bacterium
GTTAAATTTTTAGCAATTTTTTATGGAGCCTTGACTTTTTGGTTCTTTTGGGTTAAGCCAAAAGAACGTTTAAAGAAATAACATTTAAGAACAAAAGTTCAATATTTAATGCTATTGACTATCAAATACCTACGAAATGTGTCATTGGCAGGAGGAACGACGAAGGAATCTCATCCGTCAGAGTATATTTAACATAACAATAGTATATAAAGTATTGCTGAGAGCAACCCACCATACAGATAGTAAAGCCATCAACTATGATATATTATCTGAACAGCCTTTTCAATTTATTGAAAGTGATGGATGGTGATGCATTATTCCAAAGGATCTGGTAGATAAAATCCGCGATCGGAGTGGGGATTTTCAGGCTTTTATTCACCTCATAAATACTTTTCGAAGCATAATATCCTTCGGCAATCATATTCATTTCCAGTTTAGCGGAGCTAACGGAATAACCTTTCCCAATCATAGTGCCGAAGGTACGATTACGGCTATACTGAGAATAACAAGTAACCAGCAGGTCTCCCAGATAAGCGCTGGCAAAAGCATTTCTTCCCGGGTAAGGATGATGTTGTTTTTCGCTGATGGCTTTCGCAAAATGAGCCAATTCAGAAGCGCAGTTAGCTACATAGACTGCCAGGAAATTATCCCCAAACCCAATGCCATGAGCAATACCGGCTCCGATAGCATATACATTTTTTAAAACGGCAGCATATTGCGCACCCCAGATGTCATCATTCACGATGGTTTTCAGGTAATCTGTTGTAAAACGGCTGGCAATCAGCCCTGCATCCTGCCGGTGTTGTCCGCTGATGGTAATGTAAGATAATTTCTCAGCAGCTACCTCCTCGGCATGGCAAGGCCCGGTAATACAAAAATAATTTTCTGTAGGAAAAGCAAACCGTTGCTTTAAATAATCATTCAACAGCAGGTTGTCTTCCGCTATCATTCCTTTCACACCCGAAACAATATATTTATTTTTGAAAGCATCCGGTGGCAACTGCTCCAGCATATTTTTCAGAAAAACGGAAGGCATGCAAATAATCACCCAATCCGAGCTATGAATGACTTTGTGTATATCTGTGGTGCAACTGATTTTCCGGAGGTCAAAACGAACAGAAGTTAAATAACGGGGTGGATGACGGTATTTTCTGATGTGCTGAATGTCTTCCGCTTTCCGGAACAGCCAATTAATGCTGAAATGGTTATCAGTCATTATTTTGGCAATCGCCGTAGCCCAGCTCCCATTGCCAATTAGCCCAACCCGGAATCGTATATTGGATCGCATGAAAAGATTTTATTTTTACAAATATAACCTTTTATGTGGGGAGGGGGAGTATCGGTTATTTAGTTTGAAACAACTGCTCTTTCGGTACTACCTTCACTTTGCTCCCATTATGCAAAAGCTGTGAAATAGCCGTATAAGGCGCCGATACTATTTCTTGTCCGGAGGATAATCCTGATAAGATTTGAATATAATTATCATCCTGAATGCCGGTAGTGACGGGAACGGCCTTCACCGTACCATCCTTTTGAACTACATAGACTACTTCGGTAGCATGATTGGCAGCGCTTGTGGTGTCAGCCGGAGAACCGGTATTATTTGAACCTGACTTCTTAGTTGAATCAGGAGAACTTTTCTGCATGGTAACTGCAGCGATAGGCACCGACAGAATATGGTTTTCCCGTTTTGTCTGAATATCTACGTTGGCAGTCATACCCGGACGAAAGGGAAAGTGTTCCGGATGCTTTGGATCGAGCAGGTCTTTATAAGAGCTTTTTAAAATACGGATATGAACGGTGTAATTAGTTATTTGGCTCGCCGAGCTGCCTGAAGAAGCGGAGGTCTGTTGATTTGCAGTGGCCAAATCCTGGCTGGAACTGGCTATTTGTGTGACGACCCCTTTGAATTTACGGCTATTATAAGCATCCACTTCAATGATGGCGGTATCTCCTAAAAATACTTTAGGAATATCATTTTCTCCTACATTTACCCGCACTTCTATCGTATCCATATTGGCTACCCGCATCAGTTCTGTACCTGCCATTTGTGCAGTCCCCACTACACGCTCCCCTCTTTTCACCGGCAGATAAGTAATGTATCCGCTCATAGGCGCCGTAATGGTGGTGCGATGCAAATTCTCCGTGGCTTGTTGAAGATTCGCCTGCGAAGCCTGCACCGCAAACTTGTTGCTGTTCACTTGTTGCTCTGCCGCCTGATATTGGGAAAGCGCTTGTTGATAAGCGGCTTCCGCCTGTTCAAATTCCTGCCTGGATATTACTTTCAGATTATATAGCTTCTGGTTGCGTTCAAAAGAAGCCTGCTGCTGATCCAAAGTGGCTTTAAAACCTTTTAGCGAAGCCTTGATATTGGCTAATTGTGCTTGGGACTGATTAACGGCAGCAGCGGATTGTGTTTTGATGGAGTTATAAATATCTGCATAAATCTTGGCAACCACTTGCCCTTTGGTAACGGAATCACCTTCTATGACCGGTAAATCGGTTATTTCTCCCGAAACATCCGAACTGATGCTGACTAATACTTCCGGGTAAATGGTGCCACTGGCAGAAACCGTTTGGATGATATCCCGGTAATCTGATTTTTCTACGGCAACTTTTGTATCATTGTTGCCTCCGATGACGCCTTTACTTTTCAGAATTAAAAGAATAATGACTACCACTACTAAAGCGCCTATGATATAGAATGTCTTTTTTTTCATAAAAAATGAACGGATTGGTACAAATTATTTTTTATAAAGTAATATTCAGGTTTTTATAAAATTCAAGTATTTTCATTTTAAATATATAGTCGTAATGCTTGGAAATTAAATCATTTTGTGCCTGAAAAAGACTGTTTTGACTGGTAACATAATCTAATGAATTAATTAACCCCACGTTGTATCGTTGCTGTGCATAATAAAAAGCCGTCTGTGATGATTTCAAAGTCTTTTGTGCAGCCACGTAATTTTCCAGGGATGCTTTTGCATTGGCATAAGCCTGGTAGATGTCTTGCTTTAAAGTCAGCAGGTCTTGTTCATGAACCAGCCTTTGATTTTCCAGGTTAATCTTTGACTGCTCAATTTGCGCACGTGTCTGAAGCCCGTTGAATAGTGGAATATTCAGGCTAAGCCCTAAGTTTTCACGTAAATTATCGCTTATCTGCCTGCTTAGCTTAGGTTGCTCAAACTTAGGATTAGTAATTTGCTGGGGAAGGGAATTGACGGTATAATTTGTCCCGTTTACATCCACCGATCCAATAGGTGAAGGTGGGATGGCAATAGTGGTCTCGCCCACCGGCCTGCGGTAATTGCTCGAATAGTTAGTGCCTAAGCCGGCGCCGAATGAAAGGCTTGGGTAAAGGGCGCCTTTGGATGCCGCCACCTGTTTTTCAGCGGACAATACCTGCAAGGAATCCGAAAGTATCTGTGGTTGTTTTGCAACTGCGGATTGATAAATTTCCTCTGGCGTAAGAACGGCTATATTTAATATGGGAATTTTTGCAAGGTCCGGTTTCTCAGGAATGAAGGTGGTTCTGAAATCTAAATTCAACAGGGTTTTCATCTGAAGAATGGCGAAAGTGACATTGTTCTTATTAGTGATATACGTGGCGCTGTCTCTTGCCAATTGTGCTTCCAGGTCAGCTTCATTGCTTTCGGGGAGGGCGCCTGCTTCTACCTGCTTGGTTGTATTATCTAACTGCTGTTGTGTAAGTGAGATTTGCTGCACGCTTACTTCTTCCTGTTCTTCTGTCTGCAAAATTTGTAAATAAGCATTGGCGATATTCAGGGAAATATTATCCTCCATGTTTTCTAAAATTTCCCTCGCAGCCTGATCGGCATATTGATTGGCTGCAATGGTATTTCTTTTTTGAAACCAACTGAATAGCGTGATGCCTGCATTCATATTTAATCCGGCAGACGAAAGTTGGCTTCCAACGAATTGGTTAGTAGTCGGGTCAATGGAGCGGCCATAATTATATCCATAATCTGCTCCGGCGTTAACGGTAGGGAACTGGGATAACCTGCTTTGTCGCAGTTGCAGTTCAGAAAGGCGTTTTTGCAGCACTTGCTGCTTGATCTGAATATTGTGCGACCGCGCATATTCTATACATCTTTGCAGGCTCCAGACATCCTGTGCATGCGAGCCATAGTTGAGGTACATAAGGGATATCAGTAGGACAATAAAACGGAAGAGTCTCATATTTCGGTGAAATATTAGTTTCAGTTGCTGAATAGTGTGGGATATAATTTTATTCAGTAATGGCATGGCCGTAAAGAGTGCAAGATAAGAGTTTTAAACAAAAGGACAATAAATTACGCTAAATCAATGTCATTAACTTAAGGTTTTTGAGAGATTTGTCAGGGACTATGCCCATAGGGCTTTAATATGAATAACCATGGGTGTAACCCATGGATTAAATGATATAACGTCGTTCAACCCGCCCAAGGCGGGTTGAATATGTTCCGGTATTCTTGATTCACCGGTTGCACCGGTGGTTATCCACATATCGCCACTTCGTGGCTTAAGTTAATAACATTGGCCGCTAAATCATATTTTGCTGAAAGTTTAATGATTATCCGCTATAATGCAGGAACCTATATGATAGCTCTCGTTTGGCTCAATATCGAATATCCAACGTCGATTTCCGATTTTAGAAGTACTGTCCCCACTTCAATACCTGCCTGCCGGCAGAGGCAGGTTCAATGTTCATTATTCAAAAGATGTTCCTGTACTTAAACGGATAATCATTGAAAGTTTTCAAATTTGTCTATAGTCAAAGTATTCTTTTAATCACGTTTCTACTTTACTTAACATGACAAACCTTAGTCTATGGGACTCCTTTGGAGTAGATAAGGAATTGAGTAAATGACTTGAAGCTTACCTGCCTGCATTGGCAGGTAAGCTCACCCCGGGATGATTGAAAAGCCTGGCAAGCCGTTTCTATTGGACGTTACAGGAAAGAAAGCAACCTGCCTTTGCCTTTGGGCAGGCAGGTAAGGTGCGAGGACCTGGGTGTTGCTATTCTACTAAGGACAAGGCCCTGCCTGCCCACGGGCTGCCTTATAGTACTGACGGCATAAAGTCTCTTTGACAGCGTGTCATTCCGGCCTTTTACCCGGCACCACAAAATAAGATTTGGCTATAAATTACTAATTTGCAGCCTGTTTTAAA
>SCQV01000227.1 GCA_004299085.1 Chitinophagaceae bacterium
ATCTTAGTCTATCCAAAAGGTATCCTGCCAAATATCATTGAATACATCGTGCTTTTCAGTTAAAATTTTTGCAACCTCTTCCAGCTTTTGTTCCGGTAATCTGGCTTCTAAGTATGGAAATAACGCTCTCTCTTCATACCGTACATGCGCTTCCACTAAATCAGCCAATTGCCTGAATAAGCTGTTATCATAATTTTTCTTATCACATATTTCCGTAATTAAGTAGCGGATTTGCTTATGTTCCTTTCTTGCATTGCCACACATTTTATCCTCTTCAGGCAGCAAATCAAACAATAATTTTTCTTCATCATCGAAATGCTCATTTATTAAGTTCTCCTCTAAATATTTTACATAATCCGCCATTCGCTGATATTCCGCATGATTATTTAAGCCCTTCCGTATTTTCCACGCCAATAGTAAATCAACATGATGTTCACGTGAAAGAGGTAGCAATGCCCTGCTTCGCTTAATTGGTTCAGGTGGCATGGTAATAAAGTTTAAGGTTTGCAATTAAAGCTTAGTGATTGGTAGTTGAGTATTGAACTTTGAAACACAAAACATAGAATGCGAAACCGTTTTCACATCCAACCCAACGCCTGCCTGCCCTCTTCTGTAATGCTTTCTGCTGACCATGCCGGCTCCCACACCAGATGAATATGAATATCTTTATCCGGAAAAGCAGATTGCAAAACCTCGCTCGCATTTTGTGTTATCATAGGCCCCATAGGACAGCCACGCGAGGTCAGTGTCATCACAATGCGAATCGTTTTTTCATCTTCTACATAATCTATATCATATACCAATCCCATGTTTATAATATCAAGTCCCACTTCAGGATCATACACCTGAAGCAACAACTCTCTCGCTTGTTGTTTAATAAAAGCATGGGGATCCGTAATATCAATTTCTAACGCCATCTGCTGTCTTTTTTAGTTCAGGGATATTCCTGATTTTGTGAGTTACCGCAATAAAAACATTTACATTATAACATACTGCTGTAAATAACAATCCAATGCACCCAATTGTTATCATCCAGTGAGAGTGAGTTAAAACGCCTGCCAGCAGTAAAATATAGCCTGTGATATAGGCATAAAACTGATAACGGACTAACTTTTCCTCATATAGATCCCGGGGAAGTGGAATTTTTGTTTTACCAATAAGCTTTTTGTAACGGTTCATCCAGACAATAAACGGCAGGGTCTTGAAAGTTTGTCCAAGAATGATGGCAGTAATAAAGCCTCCGATAATACTGATTCCATAAGCCAGGCTAAAAGTAACATCTGTACTGGCAGCACTATCCGGCAATAAAGCAATGACCAGTAATAAAATGAAGGGTATAAACATAATACCAATGGCCGTCAGGGTAACTTTCATGGGTACATCCATCTTCTTCGTCCGCACACCTTTATCAAAAGTCCGTTTGACGAAAATGGCATACGAAATAACCCCCGCTAATATAGTTAATGCAAATACAGGCCAATACTTTTCCGTATTAAAAAGAAAAGCCATGATCAAAAAACCGATCAGGGCAATATTAATGCAATAATAAGCGACCCTTACGGCTTTTCCCGGTTCATGATGGGAGAGTAAAAACATGGGAATTAATCTGGAAGCTACCCCCATAATCATCAGCAGAAACCAGCCCGCCATGCCTAAGTGGGCATGTATCTTTAAATAATATAAATGATCCTTCGGGAAAAAAGCATAGCGCAGATTAAATACTAATAACGTGCCAAGAATAGCGGTCAGCAACAGCCACCAGGAGGCGGTAACAATACATTCAGAAGTAATAGTCCATTTCTCATTTTGTTTAGCAGTTCTATACACATTAATCACATACAAAACAATAGAAGACAAAATTAACAACGCTCCTAATTCCAAAGTCCACCCAACTGCAAAAAACCAGAAGGAAGCCGTCAGAAAAACAACTCCTGGCAATAACAAGATATAACACCATTTAGCCAGCTTTTCGCTGAATAAATGAACTTCCATGACGACCGGCAGCAGTTGATGAGAAGCGCCGAAGATGATCATCGTTCCCCATCCCAGCGCAGCCAAATGAGTAATAGTGAGAATATGAGGCTGAAAATAGTGTCCTAAAAAAGAACCTGAAGACAGGAGCATCAGCAGTGTCAGTATAAAAAAGACGATGGACGCAGTAATATAATAAGGTAAAACAACCGAAGGAGACGGTGCCTTCTGTGTTCCAAGTGACATCATGGCCATGGCTGTTATTGATATTTAATTTTTCCAAATTAACAATCGCACGTCTGTTTCACCGGCCTTATAAACCAGGTATTCAGCTTTTCGCTCCTTCAATTCGTTAAAAAGAAATATGGGTATTCGTTTATGCGTCACAGACAAAATATGATTTTCCGGTAAAGAAGATAACGCTTCCAGAATAGTCACCATCGGCATCGGCATTTCCATCTCGCTCACATCAACAGACACTACCTTATCTCCGAAAGACTTTAACTTTTCAGTAAAATCCTTTTCATCGCACAAATCCGGTAATTCATTTTCGAGAGCATCAGCTTTTTCATCAGCACCTTCTTTCAATTTAAAAAAAGCATGCACTTCATTTTCTTTTTTCGTTTCCACATAACTCTCATAACCTTTTTTATTTAACATGTTGACCAAAGGAGTCGGTTCAAAGGTATTGATGATTTCCAACACATTCCCTTTGGGAAGCTGCTTTACCGCCGCCATTATCTTTTTTAGTGGATCCTGGCCGGAAGCCAAATCTTCCCTGACATCTAAGATTGTTCTCTGATATTTATCTATAGACAGCATAAATGCGGGAGTAAAAGCAAAAGCCTCTTGTTCATCCTTCGTCTCTTCATTCACCCAATCAAACCCAAGAGGCTTTAATGCTACTGCTAACTCATCTATACTACATCCTCCTATTTTGGCGGCTTGCGCGAGCGTCGTACGCCCTGCCAGCATCTTTTGCAATAACGGGTTCCTTAGTCTTTGTAAAGGCTTCGCTACTGCAGCAATGGCATCCACACTGCGTTTATTTTCTTTTATGATGCTTAAAATCTTCGTGTTGTTATTAATAATCATCCGTTATTTTGCCATTTCAATTTTAGCTTCGGGACCTATGACTATAATAGCATCAAAATCCTTTACCACCTTCAGGTTATGTTGCTTGTCACCCGGTATTAAATAAGTAGTTCCTTCTTTAATGTTTACGGTACTACCGTCAATAAAATTTATATTAGCCTCCCCTTTCCGAATGACGACGAATGCATCTGAGGTGGCATAATGTTCCGGCATTACTCCGCCTTCGGGAACCTGGGCATTTAAAATCTTATAATTTGTACCTGAATAAACTTGTTCTAATTTCATTTTTACTGCTTTGTATTTGTTTTTACCCCTTTAATTTTACCCATCGGCGCCAGCGTAAAAAATGCTTTTAAATCACTGGAAACAATCAGC
Organism: Chitinophagaceae bacterium; assembly: GCA_004299085.1. Classification (GTDB taxonomy): domain Bacteria; phylum Bacteroidota; class Bacteroidia; order Chitinophagales; family Chitinophagaceae; genus FW021-bin31. The sequence goes on from SCQV01000227.1 coordinate 3,442, forward strand.
GAATGCGGCTTCAAACCGGGAATCAGAAATGCCGATCCCGCACATAAGTCCACCTGTTTATCCTTGAAGATAAGCTTTGCATTTCCATCAACCACTACCACAAAAGCATCGGAAGTAGTATAATGTTCTTCCATTTTCCCACCTGCAGGAATCTCAGCTTTCAAAACCTTGTGAAATCCGCCTTTGCATATTTCCTCTAATCCCATTATCCGGGTATTTTATATCTTTAGTTTGCCAGATTCTTTTCCATTTTTACTGCCTTGGGAAATAAAATATTATTTTCCAGATGGATATGCACATGCAGATCATCATCCATTTCTTGCAGCTTATGAAAATATAAAGCGTAGCTTTCACATCCGTCTGCAGGTACCAGGTAATTATCCGATAGCTTCTCCACGGCATGAAGGTGGGCAGCTACTTCATCATGATCATGCAGCATCATTTCCACAGGGCTTTCGATGGTGCCGAAAGGCGGAAAAGAGAATGGACTGCCATCACGCTCACTTTGTGACATTTGCCGGATAAAAGGAAATAATATCTTTTCTTCCTTAATCTGATGACTATGCATTTCTTTCAACAATCCCTCCACATGATGCTGTATCTCAAAAAGCTCGGGGTGATGAGGCCCGTGATGCTGTGCAATCTTTTGAGATAATCCGGCTAATAGCGGTGTGGATTCTCTTACATATTTGTGATGAACATTCACAATATAATCAGCCAGAAAATCGAGATCCCAACTGTCAAAATCCATTTGCCTTCCCTTAGCAGATTGTTCCGGGAGATGTTTCAATGCTTCCTTCACTTCTGTTTCGGATACGCCGGCTTCTTTGCAGGCTTCTTTCAGTGATTTTTTACCATCACAGCAAAAATCTATTCCGAATTTTTTAAATACCTCTGCTTTACGCAAATCTTTAGCAGCAATTTCACCTACGGTTTCCTCCCCCCTGCCCAATTTCTTTTTAGCAATTTTAATTTCAAATATATCAGGGCCCTGCTTGAGATAATCCCAGTTAAAAATATCACCCCGTTCCGCTAATAGCTGATAATATAAAGGTTTGGGATCGTGGTCATTGTGAATGACAAATGCATCGCCTTCCTGTAAAGCATCGAAATGTTGAAAGATGGTAGGATGCTTGAATCTCGGTTCAATCTGTGTGACATCCAGCGTTTCTATTTCTGCCATGGTATTTGATTTTATGTGAAATGATGAAATGACCGCACAAAGGTAGTTTAAAAAAGGATAAAAACATCCTTTTATAACAAAATTCCTAATCGGAACACAATGTTTCCAAAAAGAGTAAAAAAAGGTGCTACCTTGCAACTTTGTAACCTTAAACCTTTTAAAATGAAACTTATAAAGCCTTATTATGTCAAGTCAGTTACGCTAATCTCCTTCGTTTTTATTTCAGCCATGTTTTGTTTGAGTTCCTGTCAGAAAAATGATCATAAACCGTCCGTTAAAAATACCGCTACTTTAAATTTATACCTCACTGATGATCCTGCCGACTATAAGGAAGTATGGGTTGATATTCAGCAGGCGAAAGTTCAGTTCGCAAATGACAGCAGCCAAGGGAATTCCTGGCAGAATCTTGCGCTATCACATCCCGGAAAGTATGATTTGCTTAGTTTAAGAAACGGAGTTGATACGTTATTCGCTTCAGGAATAGTCCCGGCTGGCAAGGTCTCTGCCATCACGCTCACACTGGGAGATAATAATTCGCTCGTTTTTAAAGACGGGCAAACAGTGCCTTTGGTGATAGCCACCGGAAGCCAAAAGCAACTAACCCTTCAAATAGAAAATGTATATTTAAAGGCCGATACATCCCATGCATTGGTGCTCGATTTCGATGCTGCGCAATCTGTTTTAAGCCCCGGTTCAAGGGATAGCGGTGATTTTGTGTTGAGTCCCATCATTCGTGTATTTGAAAAAGGCGCCGGCGCTTCTATTGATGGATGGGTATATCCTGCTGCTGCTCAGGCACACGTGGAGGCAATCAGCCATTCAGGGGAAACGCTGGTTGCTATTCCTGATAATATTACAGGCTTCTATAAATTCTGGGGAATACCGGAGGATACTTACACACTCAATTTCATAGCAGATACAACTACAGGATATCAGCCTGCTGTGTTGAAAAACATCTATGCTATTGAAGGTAAAGACATCCGGATGGATACGGTGGTATTGCATAAATAACAAAAAAATGGCCACAACCTAAAATGGCGGCCATTTCTATTATTTTAAGCCAAATGCTTTTTTGATTTTATCTAAATAATCCAGTTTTTCCCAGGTAAACAGTTCTACCTTCAGTGTTTTCTTAGTGCCGTCAGGTGAAGAAAATGTTTTGGTCACTACTTCATTATTCCGGCCCATGTGGCCGTAAGCTGCCGTTTCAGAATAGATAGGATTGCGAAGCTTTAATCTCGTTTCAATAGCGTAAGGGCGCATATCAAACATCTCTTCTATTTTTTTCGCAATTTCACTATCATTTGAATTAACTCTGGATGTGCCATAAGTAGTTACGTAAATACCCATTGGCTTAGCCACCCCTATGGCATAGGAAACCTGCACGAGCATTTCATCCGCTACGCCTGCGGCGACCATATTTTTAGCAATGTGGCGTGCAGCATAGGCAGCCGAACGATCTACCTTGGAAGGATCTTTTCCGCTGAATGCCCCCCCTCCGTGAGCGCCTTTTCCACCATAAGTATCCACGATGATCTTACGTCCTGTCAGCCCGGTATCTCCGTGTGGTCCGCCTATAACGAATTTCCCTGTCGGGTTTACATGATATTTGGTTTTATCAGTAAACAATTTGCGAAGCTCCGGCTTAAGCTGCTTCTTTACACGCGGAATCAGGATGTTAATCACATCTTCCTTAATCTTCTTTACCATGGGTGCATCGGCATCAAACTCATCATGCTGTGTAGAGATAACAATAGCCTCTATTGCCTTTGGTTTGTTATTATCGTCATATTCAATAGTCACTTGTGATTTAGCGTCAGGCCGTAGATATTTCATTTGCTTTCCTTCACGCCGAATGGCAGCCAATTCAATTAATAATTTATGAGCAAGATCAAGCGCTAACGGCATATAATTGTCCGTCTCATTGGTAGCATAACCGAACATCATTCCCTGATCGCCCGCGCCCTGATTTTCTTTATCTTTTCTTTCCACTCCTCTGTTAATATCAGCAGACTGTTCATGGATAGCCGATATTACACCGCAGGAATGTGCTTCGAACATATACTCACTTTTCGTATAACCTATTTTCCCGATTACATCCCGGGCAATTTTCTGAACATCTAAATAGGCAGAAGATTTCACTTCGCCCGCCAACACGACCTGTCCGGTAGTGACCAAAGTTTCGCATGCTACTTTGCTCTGCGGATCAAAAGCCAGAAAATTATCTATTAAAGCATCGGAAATCTGATCAGCCACTTTATCCGGATGGCCTTCAGAAACGGATTCAGAAGTGAAAAAGTAGGACATTGTTTTATGATTTAATGGTTATATTATTTTCTTGCTTTACTGTTAAACTGCTAAATTGTTATATTGTTGTGTGGCTTAAATAGGCAATACTCAATTCTCAATGTTCAATACTCAATGTTCAATTATAAATAAGTCTGCAAAAGTATTTCAAGTTATTGAATTTTGGTATAAACCACATGCAGCTTAATACCATAATTAGCATGGCTGCCTCCGCCTAATACCACTCGTCCCGGATCCATAGTTTGTCCACTCGCATCCATTACCACTAATCTGAATCCATAATTATATTCTGGATAATTAGGATTGTTGCTGATCAGATGTTGAAAATCCCTGGTAATATTGATCCTGTATTGCGCCACCTGCTGCCCCTGGGTATTTGTAATCATCTTTTTTGTACCGCCAAAATAAGACAAGTTGCTAAATTGAACTGCGTGAGTCGCCGGATTAGCGATGGCCCCGGCGTCGTAAACATAACTTAATGAGTCTTGCGATGGACTTGCATATTTGTATAAAAATAAGAAATTCGGTGCCGTAAAAGCGGAAGCATTGGCATCACTAACCTGAGTGATGATAAGTTCTGCTTTATTAATAACCGCATTAGGGAAATTTTGCAGATAAGGAATATTGATATTAGCAAACAATCCGGGGCTACTTTGAAGATAAATCAAAGAATCACCCTGTGTGGAGGTGGTATCACCGAAATGCATAGCCGCTTCCGAGCCTGTATAATTCCTGTGTACATATTCGGTAAAAGCGCATGTTTGTACATTGAAAGGAAAAAATGCCTGGAGAGAATCAGTAGTGCTGTTATGATAAAAAACAGTAATGCCCGTATAAGCACTATTCAAAGCCAGGTAGAAGATAGACCTTCTGCCGGGCGTCGTGCTGTCCGGAACTAAAGCCAGTCCGTTCAAAAACTTATGAAATGCAGAATCATTGGTAAAAGCTCCCGTTGCGCTCTGTTGCATCAGCTCCTGTCCGAAAGCACTATTCAGCTTAATGCGCAGTTGAGGCGGTTCCATGGTACCATTCACATTGATTGAATCCTGCAACGAATATGGCGATACGGTCACAGTTCCCAAAGGTGTATTATCAATAGGTATTTGCTGATGCAGATAATAATAAACCGTGTCAGTGAATGTCGGATCATTAATAGGATAAACTGTAAAGGTTTGTTGGCTTAAGGAATCTCCATAATATCCCGCATATCTGTATGATAAAACAACAGAATCTAAGGTTGGATTCGTACCGGTATAGGTAAACGCGGGAGAATATAATCCAAACTGCGAATAAGTAATGGCGGTAGTTCTGCCGAATACGGGGTCACCGGTGATAGCTCCTGCCGACATCTGGGTTTGGAAATTGGATATCAGAGAATCATCCGGACGATAAAAGGTCTGTGCTTTCACAGTAAATGTATCCGTTTCCAGCGTATTGGCGCGATCGGCCCCTGGTATCAGGTTTTGTCCTAAGATAGTAGATTCATTACACCCGGTTGCCACATATAGGGCGCTTGCAAGAAAAACAGCCGCAACCAGCCGCCCAAACATCTTATTCCTCATAAATATAACAGATGATTTTTTTAATTAAGCCTGCAATGTAAAAGGAATTTTTAACCGGCAGTGCCAATTCTTTCATAAAATTCGAGGTATTCTTCTATGTCCTCTGTGTGGTGTTTATTATAAGGAAGTAACGTAGCCCCATTTTCTTCCTTCGCCGCATCTACTAATTTTTTATCCGCTTTGGTATCTCCGATTGCGATGGCATCTGCAAAATGGCAAGCTCCTGCATTCAGCGCCGCATTGGTTCCGGGTGCATATAGTTCCAAATCTTTTTCTTTAATCTGATTGCTGATGCGGGCTTTTTTCAAAAATGTGGGTCCTAATTTTTCCTTAAAAGAGTTCCCCTGAAGGGTATAAAGACATTTCGCATTGCCAAAAACAGGGTCTTTCTTATAGGCTGTCTTCAAGTACATCGGGATTAAAGATGTCATCCAGCCGCTGCAATGGATAATATCGGGCGGCCAGCCGAATTTTTTTACGGTTTCCAAAGCGCCTTTACAGAAGAACACCATTCGCATGGCATTGTCCTCAAACCAGTTTCCTTCTGCATCCCGGAAAACAGCTTTGCGCTTGAAATATTCTTCATTGTCCATAAAGTAAACCTGCAGCCTTGCCGTTGGCAAAGAGGCTACTTTAATTAGCAATGGAATGTCGTCATTATCAACAATGACGTTGATGCCGGAAAGCCTGACTACTTCATGCAAACGATGGCGTCTTTCATTAACGACCCCGAATCGCGGCATAATAACCCTAACTTCCATATTGGAATCATTGCATTTTACCACCAATTCGTTCAGCGTTTTTGCATAATCGGTCAGTTCCATGTACGGAGACATTTCATGCGCAATAAACAGGATACGCTTCTTATTATTAATGATCATTGACAGATATTTGGAAGGTAAATTTTCGCTTACAGACTGCAAAAGTACGAATATTTTAGCAAATTTTCTTTATTCGCCCCACTCTCATTGAATATTTTAGAAAGATTTAAGAATTTGCAAAAAAGATTTCCATAAAAATACACCTACATTTGCCGCTTGCTATGACAGGAGTTTCATGTTAATCTTTAAAGAAAAAAAAGGACTGGAAGCTTATCTGAAATCTTTGCGAACGCAGGGAAAAACAATAGGCTTTATTCCCACGATGGGTGCACTTCATGAAGGGCATCTTTCGTTGATAAAAGAGGCGTCAAAACACGCCGGAGTAACCGTTTGCAGCATTTTTGTAAACCCGACCCAATTTAATAACCAGGAAGATTTTGAAAGATATCCCATCCGCCTCGAAGAGGATATTAAAATGCTGTTAGATTCGACTACGGATATATTATTTCTGCCGTCAGTCGAAGAAATGTACGGAGCTACTATTGGAAATCTGGAAACATACTCTTTCGGCCCTCTCGAAAAAGTATGGGAAGGCGCTTACCGCCCCGGCCATTTTCAGGGAGTGAGTCAGGTGATGAAAAGATTGCTGGAGATCGTCCATCCGGAGGTGCTCCTGATGGGGCAAAAAGATTATCAACAGACATTGATCGTCAGGATATTAATTAATTTACTTAAAATTAATACACAGTTAATAACCTGCCCTATCATACGTGAACCGGATGGACTGGCCATGAGCAGCCGAAACCTTCGATTATCAAAAGAAGCCAGAGAGAAAGCTGCCGGAATTCACCGTGCATTAATTTATGTAAAAGATAATTTTCAGAAAACACCTTTTAACCTATTGTTGAAAAATGGTATACTCCTTCTCGAAAATGAAGGCTTCCGGGTAGAATACCTGGTTGTTGCGGATAGCACAGGTTTACAAAAGCTGGACAGTCCTGTCCCTTCTTCCATGATTTGCCTGGTGGCAGCATGGTTAGACAGCATCCGGCTGATTGATAATGTTTTTCTATAATTTTGCACTATGCAAATACAAGTTCTAAAATCAAAGATTCATCGGGCAACCGTCACAGAAGCTGATATTAATTATATCGGCAGCATTACTATTGATGAAGACCTGATGGATGCTGCACAAATGATTGAATATGAGAAAGTCCAGGTGGTTAATGTAAATAATGGTTCAAGATTGGAGACCTATATTATTAAAGGTAAACGCGGCTCGGGAGTTATTTGCATGAACGGCCCCGCTGCCCGCCTTTGCGCAGTTAATGATACTATCATCATTATCTCTTATGCCTTAATGACTCCTGAAGAAGCAAAGAATTATCATCCAATTGCTATTTTTCCTAAAGAAGGGAATAAATTGTAATTTAGACTCTTACCCTTCTCTTTGCCATGAAAAAGGCTATCGGAAACGCAATCAAGCTCATCATTTTTCTCGGACTGGGAATTTTCCTTGTCTGGCTTATCACCCATCATTTAACACCTGAACAGTGGGATCGGATAAAGCAGGTTTTCCGGGATGCCAATTACTGGATATTGCTGCCGGTTTTTATAATAGGAACCATGAGCCATTTATTACGTGCCTTGCGCTGGCGTATGCTCATTGAGCCGATGGACTACCATCCCCGTCTTTTTACTACTTTCAGCGCTGTCATGATCGGCTATATCGCCAACCTGGCTATTCCTCGTATGGGTGAAATCACACGATGCGGCGTGTTGTCCCGTCATGAAAACATTCCTTTTCAAAAAGTAATCGGCACCATGATTGTAGAGCGGGGGATTGATCTTCTTTGCCTCCTCGTCCTGATTGTAGCATCCATCTTGATACAAATGGATGTAGTGGGTGGCTTTTTCTATGATACAGTTATCAGCAGATTAACTCCCATATTCCGGCACGGCACATGGATTCGCTATCTCATCATGCTGGCCATGATAGCTGCACTCATCACAGGCATGGTGTTTCTTATGAAATTATTTCGTCATACCCGCTGGTATCGCAAGCTGGTTTTATTGTTCAGAGGAATTAAGGAAGGGATGCTCGCCATAGGCAAAATGAAAAGGAAGGGATTGTTCTTCCTATATACCATTGCAATATGGCTCTGCTATTTTTTAATGGTATATGTAGGCTTTTTCTGCTTAAAGCCCACCTCAGTATTAGGATTAAAGGCTGGTTTATCCGTGTTGAGTTTCGGCAGCATCGGCATGATGATAACCCAAGGCGGCATAGGTGCCTACCAACTTATTGTAGAAAAAACATTGGAGCTTTATGGCATTCTGGAAGCTTATGGATTTGCCTTCGGATGGCTGAGCTGGATAATGCAAACCCTGCTGACCCTGGTGCTGGGTTTAATTTGTACGGTGACTTTACCCTTTGTAAAAAGAAAAACGCCAAAGGCCTTAGCAGGAAAAGTGACATCATAAACAATACCTATCTTTGCAATTCATCCAACAGGCAACAATGAATTATTTCTCCTCCAACTTCACCCTCGGCATTCTTGGCGGTGGTCAGTTGGGGAAAATGCTTCTTCAGGAAACACGTAAATGGGATATCCAAACCCACGTTTTAGATCCCAACCCGGAGGCTCCGTGCAAAATTGGCTGTAATCGTTTTGAGACGGGAAACTTAATGGATTTTGAGACGGTTTATAATTTCGGGAAAAAAGTGGACGTGCTTACTTTTGAAATCGAAAGCGTCAACGTGGAAGCGTTGGAAAAGCTGGAAAGTGAAGGGGTTAAAGTATATCCGGGCGCTTCCACACTGCGCAATATCCAGGACAAAGGGATACAAAAGCAATTTTACAAAAAACACGAGATTCCCACTGCACCTTTCAGGATTTTCGAAACCCAAAGAGATTTGAAGGAGGCTATTGCCCGAAAAGAAATACACCTGCCATTTGTTTGGAAAAGCTGCAAAGGTGGATATGATGGCAGAGGCGTAAGCATTATCCGGGACATAAAAGATTTGGCTTCCGTACCTGGCAGCGCCTGCATTGCGGAGAGCTTGATTCTTTTTAAAAACGAGCTGGCTGTCATTGTGGCCCGTAATCCTTCCGGAGAAACAAAAACTTATCCTGTGGTAGAGATGGAATTTCATCCTGAAGCCAATCAGGTTGAGTACGTCATCTGTCCTGCCAGAATAGATGAAAATGTTGCAGGGAAAGCACGCGATGTAGCAACGAAAGTTTCTGAAGCCTTAAAGCATGTTGGACTATTAGCGGTGGAAATGTTTCAGACTGAGAAGGACGAAATTCTTGTCAATGAAGTGGCGCCCAGACCTCATAATAGCGGCCATTATAGTATTGAAGCAAGTTATACCAGTCAGTTTGAGCAGCACCTGCGAGCCATTCTTGATTTGCCGCTGGGAAGAACCGACAGCAAAGTGGGAGGTGTGATGGTGAACCTGGTAGGAGCCGAAGGTTATACCGGTCCGGTTATTTATAAAAACATGGATGAAATTCTGGTAATGGATGGCGTAACACCCCACATTTATGGAAAAAAAGAAACGCGCCCTTTCCGAAAGATGGGCCATGTGACCATTGTCAACAAGGATATTAAGGTGGCAAGGAAAACCGCCGAAGAGGTAAAAAGAAAGATAAAAGTTATTTCAGCATAAATCTTTGAAATAATAAAAGCTTATGAATAAAGTAGCCGTTATCATGGGAAGTATCAGCGATCTGCCGGTATTGCAGGATGCTGTGGACGTTTTAAAAGGATTTAATATTGAAGTAGAAGTGGACATCGTATCTGCCCATCGCACTCCTGAAAAAATGTTCGACTTTGGAAAAAATGCCCATACGCGGGGATTCTCTGTAATTATTGCAGGAGCAGGCGGGGCCGCCCACCTCCCTGGCATGATAGCTGCGCTGTCGCCATTGCCGGTCATTGGCGTTCCTGTTAAATCTTCCAATTCCATTGATGGATGGGATAGTATTCTTTCTATTCTTCAAATGCCGGGTGGTGTCCCTGTTGCGACAGTTGCACTTAACGGTGCAAAAAATGCCGGTATTCTTGCTGCGCAGATTATTGGTACCTCAGACAAAGCTGTTTCGGATAAGATAATAGCTTACAAAGAAAGCCTTAAAAGCAAAGTGATCGAAGGTGCAAAGCAGTTGAAGAAAGAATGATAATATCCTCTTTACTTCACTCCTTCTTCCACATCGTCCTCCCATTCTTCGTCAGGTAATTTTTCTTCTTTATCCAGTTGTTTTTTATCACCGGCACGTTTTGCAAATAAATTTTTTACGACCCTTCCCAGCCGGGAAATATTTTCTAATTGTTCCTGAATCGGTGCCAGGGTTACATCCTGCGGCTGCAGTCCGGTTTCTTTCATCACCACCGCATGTTGTGCCGGATAAATAATCATGAAATTATTTTTCTGAAAATGCTTATTTATCTTTACCAATATATCTTCCATAACCGGATCAAAGGAGATAGTTCCTTTACGTGCATTTACCGCGACAAAAAGATCATCTTGAGTAACAAAAGACGCGAGCCTCAGCAGATTGCCCGGTTCCTCATTAACCAGATATTGGAGGCTGACGTTTGATTTCTGCCTTTCTACTTCTTTAGCAAATAATTCTTTCGTTTTGGCAGTGCAGGAAATGGTCATGCTCACACCCATTTCTTTTGCCAGCACCAGAATTTTCTGGACAATATGAGCAAATCCGATTTCATATTCTGCATACGGTGGAAATGCTATGAGCATTTTTTTATTGGTATTCAAAGGATTGATAAAATGACAAACGTATATGGTTTGCCAGACGTTCTCCAGAATATTATTCAACCTGGTTCCAAACAATCTTTCACCGGTTTGTTTTTTAGGATTCCATCCGATGATGAGATCAGTCGCATTTTCTTCTTTCACTGCACGGGTGATTCCGCTTGCCACGCTCATATCCACTCTGGCGCCAATCTCCACTTCCGTGTCAGTGCCCGCAGCATGCTTTATGACTTTTTCCAGCATCTTCTTGCTCATCAGCACCTTTTGGGTTGCTTCTTCATCGTCCCTGACAATCGTTAAAGCGTATATGGGCTGCTTTAACCGTACATTCCTTATCATCACAGCGAAGTCCATCATTTGTTCTATGGTAGCCGGATTGGAAATGGGAACCAGAATACGCTCTTTTATTTCTTCCGTTTCAGGTAAGACTTCTGCTTCCTGCAAAACAATTTTTCTTCCTGCATTTTCTGTAATAAAAGAAGATACGAGGCAAGTGATTAAAATCAGAATAACCGTACCGTTCAGCACGCTTTCATTGACCAACCCGATATTATATCCAACTAAAATAACTGCCAGTGTAGCGGCTGCATGCGAGCTGGTAAGCCCGAAAATCACATGGCGTTGCAACTTGGAAAATCTGAATATTTTTTGGGTAAAAAATGCAGCCAGCCATTTCCCTGTAAAAGCCACAATGGTAAGAGTAGCCGCCACAATGAGCGCTTCCGGACCTTTGGTCAATACCCGCAAATCCACTAACATACCTACTCCTATCAGAAAAAATGGAATAAATAATGCATTTCCTACAAAATCAATCCTGTTCATAATAGGTGATGTATGTGGTATCAGCTTATTCAATGCCAGGCCGGCAAAGAATGCCCCGATAATAGCCTCCACGCCGGCAGCCTCTGCCAGAAATGCCGCCAGAAAAACCATCGCCAGCACGAAAATATATTCCAGCACGTTATCCCCCTTCATATTCTTAAAAAACCATCGTCCGATAATAGGAAACAGAAAAAATACAATGGATACAAATATGATTAATGAAATACCCAACCTGAACCAGAATGCATTGCTAAGTGTTCCTTTAGCTGCACCTGTAATGACGGCTAAAATTAAAAGAACCACCGTATCGGTAATAATCGTTCCGCCAACCGCAATAGTAACTGCAGGATTTTTGGTAATACCCAGCTTGCTGGCCAACGGATAAGACACCAGCGTATGGGTAGAAAACATGCTTGATATAAGAATAGAAGTTTCCAGGGAGAAATGCAGAAAATACATGCAGGCAACAATACCCAGACTAAAAGGTAAACTAAAAGTTAAAGCGCCGAAGAGTAAGCTATGACTACGATTACGCTTGAACTCATTCAAATCCAGCTCCAGCCCTGCCAGAAACATGATATACAATAATCCCACCGTGCCGAAAAGCTGAATGCTGCTGTCGCGAGCAATCAGATTGAATCCATAAGGGCCTATAATGACGCCTGCTATAATTAAGCCAATGATGCTGGGAATCCGGATTTTTCTAAGAATAACAGGCGCTAATAAAATGATAAATAACACCAGAGAGAAAATCAATACGGGGTCTTTCAGCGGTAGGCTGAAATGCAACGTGAGCAAATTTTCTTTAAGCAAGCCTGCAATCATACAGCGCAATAATACAGGAAAACCCCGATTCGGGCAACAAATATTATTTCATAACTTTGCATTAAACTTTTTCATCATGGATTCAAAAACTAAAAGGGGACATCAGGATGATCAGGATATATTAGTGTTAAATGAAGAATCCGCCGCATGGCAACTGATCGTGTGGAATGACGATGTGAATACATTTGATTGGGTTATTAAATCTTTAGTTGAAATTTGCCATCATACGGTTGAACAGGCAGAACAATGCGCCCTGTTTGTTCATTTTAAAGGAAAATGTGCAGTAAAGCACGGGGATTTTGATACGCTGCGGCCCATGTGTGAAGCTTTATTGGACAGAGGAATTACTGCTACAGTGGAAGAAATGGCAAAGGTGTAAAGCTTCTTAATAGTTAAATCGCCTATGGCTCTATTGCTTTAAGGTTAGAAATGGAGTGTGAAGTTTTTATCAATTCCAAGTTTGCTTCCTGAGAGCCGTATTTTGTCACTGTCTCCTGCCGCTGCTTCCGGGCTACTTTTTATGTGCTCCCGCCTTCCTCTTTTCTCGCTTCAATAAATAGGTTCCATCGAAAAGACAATTTATGCCGCGATATGCGCCGCATCCGCCCACTTCTTCAATAGTAACTCTACCGGATGAAAATTTGAATCTTACTGAGCATGGCCCGTTCTGATCCTGAAATTCTCCCTCATCCTTTCTGATAAATTTACCTGTACCATTCAGCTCTCCGGTACAATCGCCATTGCTTTTATTCAAATGAATAAAAAACAAGAAAGTATTTTTCGTTTTCCCATCTCTTATGGAAACCAGGTCATACTTGCTTGCATAATAATCTCCTGAAAAATGATTCTTACGGGGAAGCGTATCAATAGGATTTGAAAAGCTGTTTGGATTGGCAGGTTCATTGGTGTTTGTCATAATCAGCAACAAGGTGCCATCGGGATTAATACCATACACCTGTTCCCGCGTTATCAAGAATCCGGTGCCTAATTGCTTTCTTTCCTGAACTCGCAACAAGAATTTATTATCCAGGCTAAAGGAGAAAACCTGATTAGGATTGGTTTTACTTGCCGAAGCAATTTCTTTAGCCCCAATAAGCCTGCCGTCTTTTCCGTATATTAATAGGTCCACTTTTTTACTGGCCGGCGACACCACTTTTACCATCAGCAAACGCAAATCATGATAACGCCTCTGACCAAGGGGATATATATCGGCTTTAGCATGATTTTTCCCTTCGGGATACCATAAAGAGTCGGGAATAAATTCGCCGGTTCGTGTAGCGTCTAACTGAAGAGAATCCGGAATCGCTTTTCCAAGAGAATCTTCATTATACTTAATCGGCAAATTAAAAACTGGAAATTGCAGTAATAAATCCGAATAGGTAAATGCCCCCCTCTCTTGTGACGATTTTCCCGTGTGATGGCAAGCGCTGATAATGATCAGTAATAGAAAAAACCATAGAGAATAAGCATGTTTTTTATTCATGTCCCGGAGATTTACTTTTCTGAGAATATTAGAACTTCAATAAGGCAGCTCTCAAAAATCAAGGGCAAATTTCAGAAAAAAATAACAGCCTGCCATTTCTTTTCTGAAAGATTTTTTTCATATCGTTAAAAAAAAAATTAGATTTGCCTAAAATTATGGAATAAAATTCCTCTAAAACAGCATAAATAACATGAGCAGGTCGCAGATGGCAGAACAGTCTTTGGGAGAGGTGCATGAATCGGTAGATACTACAGTCAAAAGCGGCTTTTGGCGGAAAATACTGGCGTTTACAGGCCCCGCCTATCTGGTAAGCGTAGGTTATATGGATCCGGGCAATTGGGCAACGGATCTGGCAGGTGGAAGTAAATACGGCTACACGTTGATATGGGTTTTACTCATGAGCAACTTAATGGCTATCTTATTGCAGGGAATGAGTTCACGGCTTGGCATTGTCCGCAGGCGTGATCTGGCACAAGCAAACAGGGAAGCCTATCCTCCTTTTGTAAACTTTGTTTTATATGTTCTGGCGGAAATAGCCATTACAGCCACTGATTTGGCGGAAGTGCTGGGAATGGCCATCGGCATACAATTACTCACCGGGCTCCCTCTCATGTTCGGTATTTGTGTTACCGTATTGGACACCTTTATCATCCTTTTTCTCCAACGATACGGCATGCGTAAAATGGAGGCTTTTATTATCGGATTAATTGCGGTGATAGGCTTTTCCATGTTATGGGAACTTTTTTATGCCAAGCCGCATCTGGGTGCTGTCATGACGGGATTTATACCCAGGCTGCCGGATAGCGAAGCACTTTATATCGCCATCGGGATTATCGGCGCCACCGTTATGCCGCATAATTTATACCTGCATTCTGCTTTAGTGCAAACACGGAAATTCAATCATGATGAAGCGGGCATTAAACAGGCATTAAAAATGAACAGGATTGATAATGCAGTAGCGCTTAATCTGGCTTTTTTGGTAAATGCCGCCATCCTGGTGCTGGCGGCCGCAGTTTTTTTCCTCCATGGACATACCGAGATTGCAGATATCCGCGATGCGTCCAATTTGCTGTCGCCATTGTTAGGATATACATTAGCTCCTATCATATTTGCAGTAGCGTTAATAGCCGCAGGGCAAAGCTCAACGGTGACGGGAACTATCGCAGGCCAAATAGTGATGGAAGGTTATTTACGCTTGCGTATCAATCCATGGTTGCGAAGGCTTATCACGCGGTTATTAGCCATTATTCCGGCAGTTTTAGTTTTAGGGATTGCAGGGGAAAGTGAAATCGGGAATTTATTGGTATTCAGCCAGGTTCTACTAAGCCTTCAGTTAGGTTTCGCCATCATACCGCTGATACATTTTGTAAGCGACAAAAAGAAGATGGGTAAGCATGCCATCAAACCTGGAACTAAAGTCCTGGCATGGGTGGTAGCAACAGTTTTGGTCTATTTGAATATTAAAATGGTTTACAGTGAATTGATTGTCTTCTTTGATCAGCATTATCCATTATGGAGTCAATCATTGTTAATAGCTGTTACAATGGCATTGATTATTTTATTAGGGTATGTTTTGTTATTTCCTTTTATAAATAAGAAACAGGAGATACAATCTGCAAGGATACATGCTGTCCGTGCCGCCCTTCCGGATCTTTCACACATTGAAAAGCCGGTTTACCGGAAAATAGCGATGGCCCTGGATTTTGGGAAAAATGATAAGGGGATCATTGAAAACGCCTTAGCTCAGGGAGAACACGACACTGAATATCTGCTGATACATATTACGGAAAGCGCTTCCACGAGACTGATAGGAAATGAAAGCGATGATTACGAAACCCAGCAGGACAGAGAACAGTTAAAGGCCTATGTAAAAATGCTACGTGAAAAAAATATTTTATCCACTTCCGTATTAGGGCATTCTAAACGCGCGAAAGAAATTGTTCGTATCGTGAATGAGCATGAAGCCGACCTGCTCGTCATTGGCGGCCATGGTCATACCGGATTAAAAGACTGGATATATGGCGAAACAGTCAACTATGTGAGGCATTATGTGAATATTCCGGTGTTGATAGTGAAATAAATTGATTGTACTTTTACCCTGACACAATGTATCTTACTCATGGGAAAAATTGACCCTTCTATAAAACAGGCTATTGAACAGTTGCCAAAGAAGGAACTGGAAAAATTAGTATTAAAGGTTGCCCAGGCAGACAAGCAATTTCACGATTATCTAATTGTAAATTATGCAGACAAAGAATTTGGAGAACAAGATTTGTTCAAGCAGGCTCAATCAGATATAGATTCCCTGCTTTTAAAAAAATATAAAGGTTACTCTAATGAACTCCGAGGCGCCAAATATCTTGCGGCATGTAATAAAAGAATCACCACTTTTGGAAATATTTGTAAGAAGAAGGAACTACAAATGGATTTAATCATGGGAGTCCTTGATGGAGTATTTTCTACATACTCAGACCTTTTAGGAACCTGCTTTACCTCTTTTGATTACCAGACTTCTCTTTTGTTAAACAAGGCCATTAGCTTATTACAGAAAAAGCTGCATGAAGATTTCAGAATTGAATATGAGCCAAAAATTAATAAGTTTCTTACCATTTTACATAGTAAATCCAATCATCTTGATTCCATATACAGAATGCCTGCCAACATTTAATAATAAATTATGGAAACACTATAAAAGGGTTTAAAAAAATCTTTGAGCCTTCTATTTCTCTTAGGGCATAAATTTTCAGGAGAAATCAATCGCTAAAGATATCCTTTGGTTAAAAAAGTTTAAAGGCATTTTTTTGTTATCTTTGAATGTTTTTTACTTATTAAAAGTCATACTAATATGAGCAAGATCATTTTAAGCAAACTCGATCATTCCAGAATAAAAGCATGCATCCATGATGCCAAGCAGTTCAAGTCCATTAACGCAAAAGACGCAGCTTCTCTAATGAATGAGCTGGATTCTGCGGAAATTGTTGACTCTCAAAAAATACCCGGTAATGTAGTCACCATGAACTCTATTGTAAAAATCAGCTTTCTGAATACTAATAAGCAAACTGAATTTCAGATTGTCTATCCGGGTAAGGCAAATCTGAAGGAAAAGAAAATATCTATCTTTTCACCGATAGCTACCGCACTTTTGGGATATAAAAAAGGAGATGAGATTGAATGGATTATTCCTGCCGGCCCAACCAAAATCAGGATTGATGAAATTATCTATCAACCGGAGGCCGCGGGGGATTATGACCTTTAGAGAATGAAACATGAGATTTTTTTATTACATCATTGCCATTTTGTTTGTTTTACCTTTTCAGTCAGAGGCACAGAAGGTTATTTCCATAACCGTTGATCAGGCTATTACTCCGGCGACTGCTGAATTTATCCATCGCGGCATTAAAACAGCAGAGAATGAAAATGCGCAATGCGTGATTATTCACCTGAATACTCCAGGCGGGTTAGGCATTTCCATGAGAAATATAGTTGGCGATATCCTGGATGCAAGTGTACCGGTAGTGGTCTATGTTTCACCCGGAGGAGCACGTGCCGGTTCAGCCGGTGTATTTATCACTTTGGCGGCCAATATAGCCGCTATGGCTCCAGGCACTAATATCGGCGCTTCACATCCCGTCAGCATGGGCGGCGGCCAACTGGATAGTACGGAAAATGCTAAAGTAACCAACGATGCGGTTGCGTTGATGCGTTCCATTGCGCAAAGAAGAAATCGTAATGTTGAATGGGCTGCCGATGCCGTCACACACAGCGTTTCCATTACGGATGAAGAAGCTTTGCAGAAAAATGTCATCAACCTGATTGCAGTGAATATCCATGATTTGCTTCAAAAAATAAACGGAGATACCGTTACCTTAAATTCAGGGAAAGTGGTCCTGCGTACTGCTAATGCCACCATAGAACCAGTGGAAATGGGGATGGGTGAAAAGTTATTGGTGGTCATCAGCAATCCGAACATTATGTATATTCTTTTACTGATTGGGATATTCGGGATTATCTTTGAATTTCACGCACCGGGAACTATTTTGCCGGGTGTATTTGGCGTAATATGCCTGATACTTTCCTTTTATTCCATGAGCGTATTGCCCATTAATTATACCGGACTCGCATTGATTATTTTTGCAGTGATTTTATTTTTATTGGAAATAAAAATTGCCAGTCATGGGATATTGGCGTTGGGTGGAGTTATATCTTTGCTGTTAGGTTCGTTGATACTGGTCCGTACCGGACCAACTTTTGAATATGCTAGAATCTCAAGAAGTATTATCTTCACTGCCGTTGCAATGACTACGGCCTTCTTTTTGTTTGTAATTGCGGCCGGATTAAATGCACAACGGGCAAAGCCAAGATCGGGTGCAGAAGGCATTTCCGAAGAAACAGGTGAGGCATTGGATGATCTGGCGCCGTTCGGTAAAGTGCAGATACATGGCGAAATATGGAATGCCGAATCAGTTTCAGGAATAATAAAAAAAGGACAGAAAGTGAAAGTGAAAGAAATGAGAGATCTAAAATTATTTGTGGAGGGGATTTAACTATTGGATTAATATTCAATATTCAATGTTTATGGGATAAATAGAGGAAGTTTCAAATCTTACGGCTTTTCAGCAATAAATTATAAACATAAAAATATCATATCATGAGCGCATCACCGTTTATCATTATTATCATTGTCATTATCGCGATTATTATTCTGGCCAATGCCGTCAGGATATTGAAAGAATATGAACGCGGAGTCATCTTCCGTTTGGGAAGATTAACAGGGAAACAGGCTAGTGGGCCGGGACTAATATTGCTCGTTCCTATCGTGGATAAACTGGTCAAAGTCAGCCTGCGAACGGTGGTGCTGGACGTGCCTCCACAAGATATTATTACTTTGGATAACGTTTCCGTCAAAGTAAATGCAGTCGTTTATTTTCGGGTGGTAGATCCGCAGAAAGCCGTTATAGAAGTCGAAAATTATTTGTTTGCCACTTCTCAGATATCCCAGACCACTTTACGCAGTGTCTTAGGGCAAGTGGAATTGGATGATCTTTTATCCAAAAGAGATATCATCAACCATAAGCTGCAGGAGATTATAGATACTCATACAGCGCCCTGGGGAATTAAAGTTTCCAACGTGGAGGTAAAGCAGATAGATCTTCCTCAGGAAATGCAGCGCGCTATGGCTCGTCAGGCGGAAGCCGAGCGTGAGCGCCGTTCAAAGATCATTACCGCTGAAGGTGAGTTCCAGGCTTCTCAAAAGCTGACCGATGCGGCTAAAATATTGGCGGAACAGCCCAGTGCACTTACCCTGCGTTATTTACAAACATTACAGGTGATAGCCTCAGAAAATAACTCCACCACCATTTTCCCCGTACCTATTGAGATGATGAAGCCTTTTTTAGAGAAAGCGAAAGATTTTGTAACAACTGAGAAGCCATCATAATCTGATCATTGAATATTTGTGTTTATGAAATATTGTGGAAGCAATTCTCATCATACAACCATCAGATCCACGAATTCATTAACCGGAGTATTCACCAGCGTATGATAGTCCATTGCTTTATTCAGAATAACGTGCTGTTGTTTTTCGGCAAACCGGTGTGCAAGATTAATTTTGAATTTTTTTATTAGTTCAGGGATACCTTCCTCTCTCCTGCGCTTGTGGCCTATGGGATATTCTACTTTCACTTCATCCATAACAGCACCGTCATTTAATTCAACGGTGAGTGCATTGGTGATGGATCGTTTTTCAGGGTCATGATAATCTTCGGTATATTGGGACACCTCCACGCATTCCATTTTATCACGGAGCAAATCAATTCGCGAGTCCGCCGCTATATTATCTTCGTAATCTGAAGCGGTCAGCCTTCCGTAAATGAGCGGGATAGCAATCATATATTGTATGCAATGGTCGCGATCGGCAGGATTATCCAATGGCCCTTTTTTATCAATAATACGGATGGCCGCTTCGTGTGTGCGGATGGTAATTTTCTTAATGTCTTGAAAAGTTTTACCCGAATCGTTTAGTTTTTTGTATAAAATCATCGCCGCTTCCACGGCAGTCTGGGCATGAAATTCGGCAGGGAATGATATTTTGAACAATACATTTTCCATCACATACGAACCATAACTGCGCTGAAATTTGAATGGATTTCCTTTAAAAGAAACATCATAAAATCCCCACGTCTTTGCCGTGAGCACAGACGGATAGCCCATTTCTCCAGTCTTAGCCATTAAAGCCAGGCGAACTGCCCTTGAGGTGGCATCGCCTGCAGCCCACGATTTGCGGCTCCCCGTATTAGGCGCATGGCGATACGTTCTTAAAGACTGACCATCAACAAATGCCAGAGAAATGGCGTTGATCAATTCATCACGAGTTAAGCCTATCAATTTTCCCACAACTGCTGTGGACGCAACTTTTACCAGCAGAACATGATCAAGCCCCACTTTGTTGAACGAATTTTCCAATGCCAGCACGCCTTGTATTTCGTGTGCTTTTATCATAGCTTCTAGTACATCCTTTATCAGCAAAGCAGGTTTGCCGGAGGAAACAGACGTCCGCGAGAGCCAGTCAGCGGTGGATAGTATTCCACCTAAATTATCAGAAGGATGCCCCCATTCAGCGGCAAGCCAGGTATCATTAAAATCAAGCCAGCGAATAATAGCGCCAATATTAAAAGCGGCTTGTACAGGATCCAGTTGAAATGATGTACCCGGTACTTTGGCGCCATCCGGCACCATAGTTCCTTGAACTATTGGTCCTAATAATTTAGTACAAGCAGGGTAAGTCAACGCTTCCATACCACAGCCCAGCGTATCAAGAAAACAATAGTAAGCGGTGTCCCACGCGAGATCATTTTTTATTTCAAAATTTAATACATAATCTGCGATGTCGGCCAGAACTTTATCGGGTTGTGGGCGCTCATTAGAGATAGGTGAACTCATCTTATTTTAAATTAATAGTTGTTAATTGGCATTGAATATTGTGTATTGACTATTGACCATTGAATATCGTTTAGTTAGCAATATTTTTAGATTAATTGATCCCAGAACTCTGATTAATGATTGCAGATTTATGATCTGGTGTTACTTCTAAAATCAAAAATCGTCAATCAGCAATCTTCAATTTTTTAACTAAACGGCACTGATTGATCATTGCCTAAAGAGCTCCTTCGGAGAATATTGACAATCCTTGATCATCCTCTTTTTTCAATGGGAACAAATTCCCTGTTTTCAGGTCCGATATAATTGGCACTTGGACGAATGATTTTTCCATCCTGCCTTTGCTCCATGATATGCGCACTCCAACCTGTCACTCTTGAAACCACGAATAGCGGAGTAAACATCAAGGTCGGGACTCCCATCAAGTAATACGAGACGGCAGAAAACCAATCCAGGTTTGGGAACATTCTCTTCTCATTCCACATGACCGTTTCAATTCTTTCAGCGACGTTGAACAACAACATATCCCCTGCTTCTTCAGAAAGCCTTTTCGCTGCTCTTTTGATGATTTCATTTCTTGGATCTGAGATAGTATATACCGGATGTCCGAAGCCAATGATGACTTCCTTATTGGCTAATCTTTTACGAATATCTTCCCCGGCTTCATCAGGTGATTGATAACGGCTTTGTATTTCATAAGCCACTTCATTGGCGCCTCCATGTTTGGGCCCGCGCAGTGCGCCAATTGCGCCGGTCACTGCCGAATAAATGTCAGAACCTGTTCCTGCAATAACACGGCTCGTAAAAGTAGAAGCATTAAATTCATGCTCAGCATACAAAATCAACGACACCTGCATGGCCTTTATCCATGAATCCGAAGGCTTTTTGCCATGAAGTAAATGGAGAAAGTGACCGCCCACAGAATCTTCATCCGTTTCAGTTTGAATCTCTTTTTTATTATGCGTATAGTGATACCAGTATAACAAGGCTGAACTCAACGAAGCTAATAGTTTGTCTGCAAGGTCTCTTGCTCCTTCGATGGGATGTGTGTCTTTTTCGGGTTGAACAGTGCCTAATGCTGATACATACGTCCGCAATACGTCCATGGGATGCGCCGTTGCAGGGATGTTCTGCAAAATATTTTTAACAGGCTGAGGCAACCCCCTGAATGATTTTAATTTCGTTTTGTAATCGTTCAAATGATTAAGCGTGGGCAACTCACCATAAATTAATAAATACGCTATTTCCTCAAACTGTGCTTTCTCTGCCAGATCATGAATATTGTAACCTCGGTAATGCAAATCGTTTCCACTTCTTCCAACACTGCACAAAGCTGTGTTTCCTGCTGCAACCCCCGAGAGGGCTACGCTTTTCTTGGGCTTGAATATTTTTTCGTTAGTGTCCATCTTTATTCTTTTTAAATAAATGATCTAATCTTTTTTCATACTCATAGTAACCGATGCTTTGGTAAAGTTCTTCCCGCGTTTGCATCGTATTTAAAACATTCTTTTGAGTCCCCTCTTTGCGGATATGCTCATACACATTCTGAGCTGCTTTATTGGCTGCACGAAAAGCCGATAATGGATATAGTATTAACCCCACTCCTGCTGCTTTCAACTCATCTACCGTGTACATTTTTATCATTCCGAATTCAGTGATATTTGCCAGTACGGGAATACCTGTGGCATCTACAAATTTCTGATAAAAGCCAAGTTCAGGAACTGCTTCAGCAAAAATAAAATCTGCTCCCGCTTCTTTATAGGCGACCGCTCTTTCCAAAGTCTTTTCAACACCTTCCGTAGCAAAAGCATCTGTCCGGGCGCCAATCACAAAGTTTTCGTCTGTCCGGCTGTCGGTTGCGGCCTTAAGCCGGTCCACCATTTCCTCTTTACTGACTACTTCCTTACCCGGCCGGTGTCCACAACGTTTGGCGCCAGCCTGATCTTCGATATGCAAAGCGGCAGCTCCCGCTTTAATTAAAGATTTTACGGTACGTGCAATATTAAATGCCGAAGGTCCAAAGCCTGTATCCACATCTACCAGCAACGGCAAATCGCAAACATTTGTAATTCGCCGGATATCTGTCAGCACATCTTCCAACGTTATAATACCTAAATCAGGAACTCCCAGGGAGCCTGCGGATACACCGCCGCCCGAAAGATAGACGGCCTCGAAACCCGCCTGCTGTGCCAGCAAAGCATGATTGGCATTGATGGCGCCAACAATCTGCAATGGGTTTTCTTTTTGCATGGCTTCCCGAAAACGCATACCAGGTGAGGTTATGAATGATTCTTTTTGCATTGTATGATTTATCTTCCGTTAACAAGAATTAAATAATCCTTATTGTCACTTTTCAACTAAAATTTTTCAAAATAAACAAAGGATAGCCAATATTAAGAAGGAATGTCAAGGTAAACAAATTTATTGGTTTTTATTGCCGGAATTTTGAATTGAAAGGAAGATTTCTTTTTATAAAAATCGCTAAAAGATTAGAGGGAGAAGACGATATTTTACCTTTTTGCAGTATGCCTCATAGCCTTCTAAATGCCGTTTCAAAACTTTCTCTTCATCAATTATCCTAAAGATGATAACCATCAATAAGACCGCCACAGGAATAAGTCCCCATAAGGACCCTAACGCGAGCGGCGTAAAAAACATCAAAATCAATGCTCCTGAATACATGGGATGACGAATAACGCCATATAATCCATTTGAAATGACTTGTTGGTTTTCTTGTACTTCAATGGTAGCACTTAGAAAAGTGTTTTGCTTATAAACAAAAAATAAAAAAATGAAGGCAAGCACACAAAATGCATCACCTGAATAAGACAGCCATAATGGAACCTCTGACCATTTATCGCGATAATCAAGCGCTAATATAGCATAAATAGCTATAAATATCAATCCTGCAGCCGATTGAATCAGCTTCTGGCGCCAACGTTGTTCCGCCACAGGCCCCGCATACAACCTGCTTGTTAATAATGGTTTGTTGAATAAAAACAAGTACACGGTAATTGCAAAAACCGGAATAAAAAATGTTGCCAGATATAACCAGGCTAAAGGATAATCTAAACTACCATAGCATAAGCATGAGATTGCTCCAATGACAGTCAAGAGGAATAATATGCCAGCCATACTTTTTATAAATAATCCGGAATTTTTCATTTGTCAGTAAATAAATCCTACTAATATTTTAGTTCTTAAATATTAGAAATCATTACAATAAGAAACGCGTGCTTTTTATTTCAGGGTTTTAAAGACTTGAAATGATTCTCAAGCTTGTCACTTCCAAAAGACGGGGCAACCATATTTTGCGATAAAATAGTGGCTACAAACTCGAATGGGCCGTAGGTTTTGCTGCTCATCAGCCATCTCATTATGTTAGCCGCACCTTTTACAATACCCATAGGCAGATGAATAATTTTCCTTGGTTTCCCCAAAACTTCGAAGGCCAGATTAGCAATTTGATTATGCGTAAAGGTTTCGGGACCCTCTACTTCAGGCTCCGTTCTTCCGGTATTGATTGCACTAATACAGAACTTAGCAAGGTCTTTTCCACTGATCGGATTAATTTGATTATTACCATTTCCAAAAATATAGACCTTTCCTTTCTGTGCCATCCCGAAATACTCGCTCATATCAGAAAAATACCCGGTTGGGCGTATAACCCTATAATCCAACCCTGAACTTCTGAGCGCTTCTACAAACTTTTCTTTCGCTTCGCAGATTTTTAAATTCTTAAACTTCTCTCCATTATAAACGGAAACATACATAAATTTTTCAACACTTCTTTTTGATGCTTCATTTAAAAGATTAAGGTTACCCTGAAAATCCACATCGTGATAAGTAAAACCGTCTTTCTGCCTCGTGATGCCAACAGAAGTAAAAACAATATCTACGTCATCACATATATTTATCAACGTTTCTGGCCGGGTAATCTCTGCCTGAATAATTTCATCGGCGTTAATCCCCTTCTCTTTAAATTTTTCCAGATTCCTGACCATGACCTTGGTATAATAGTTCTCCTCTTTGAAGGCTTGTGCAACGTAATTTCCCAGGTAACCGGTTGCTCCTGCTATCAGAACTTTTTTCATATCAGTCTTAACATGTATATTTTATAAGCAACTTACTCAGTGAATAAATAGTACTAATCCATTAGTTTTATCTGCATATTCCTCATAGCCTTCCCCATATTTATTTTTAAGGTAATTATCACGTTTGGGCGCATTGTAAAAAGTAAAAAAGAGAAATATAGGAATGATGATCGCAAACCCATTCCGTGCAAGAATGGCAAAAGCAATTATCCACAAAATATTGCTGAAATAGTTGATGTATCCGGAATATTTTAAATGACCTTTCGTATATATTTTATCTTTGTTTCCGGGATAGTGAATAATAACTTTTTGAGGAATGCTTTCATCATTCTTTCCGTATAAATCCATAGATTAACTGTTTCCAATAATGGGGAACATTACCGTCCCCAAGTAGCAAATTATTCAACGATATCTATGCAACTTTAACTGCCCTGTCAAGGCAAGTTTTGTGAAAAACTATCTTATTAGAATATTGTTTCTATCGCGGAATACAATTCTTCGGAATATAATTTCAATTGCTTATCCCTTTGCAGGCTTATAAATTCCCGGGCAGGCATTTCTGAAAGATGAGAATTAAGCTCTATGCCATCGGTTAGTTCCGGTAAATGGCTCATCTCTGAAATCGCAATAAATTCCCAGACAATCCTTTGTCCGGAATCATTAATAAATTCAGAGGCATCTTTCTCACCCCATACGGCAGCATTTTGCAGTGCTTCCTGTAAATTTTTACCATTGATCAAGCGGAGCTTTTCCTCGAATAAGCCCATCTCACTTTCTTCCTCAGTGAGAATGCGGAATACAATTTTTGCAAGATACCAATTCATAATCCATATCTTTTTTCAATCAGTTTTTTCATATTCTTAACCGGGTATTCTTCCCCTAACGTCAGATAGCCAACAGACATGCCGTCAAAGATTGCGCCAAATAAATACGCCTCCCCTTCCGGGTCTTCCATTTTTAATTTTTTAAATAAATCTGTCAATGCCGACATCCACACGATTCTCATCTTATCAAAATCTTTTTTAAGCCCTTTCATCACCTCCGGCTGTAAGACTAATGCCATCATCAGCCGGTTTATCTTCGGCTTTTGAACGATATAATTAACAGAAAAATCAATCATTCGCTGCATATATTCTTCCGGTGACAATGATTCACTCCATTGCATCATAACAGCGGTTTCTTTCAGCAATAACCCAAACAGGTTTTTCAGGATATCCTGCTTGCTGCTGAAATAATGATAAATCAGTCCTTTGGAAATCTTCGCTTTGGCGGCTATGCTATCTACAGAGGTTCGCGTATAGCCATGAATGGCAAATAATTCAAAGGCGGCCATTAAAATCTTTTTCCGGCTTATTTCCTGCATTTCCTTAAAATCTTCTTTCTTCCTGGGCGCCATAATCTTTATTGACTGATTAGTCGGTCAAAGGTAGGAATGATTTTTATATTGGAAAATTTTTTTTATACGGAGTGTTGAAATATACCTATGAATAATAAAAAAAGCCCCGCGTTAAACGAGGCCCTATTCTCTGTTATCGGCAAATATTCAGTCTTTATAATCTAAAGGGGTGTTGTATGGCTGAAGTATCCGCCTTGGTTGTTGTATCTATAGTGGAGGAATCTTTTTTCTTCGGATGTGTTGTATCCGAAGGTGTCGTTTGATACGGATTATCCTGAGACATTACCGGGTTATTTTTAGGCTGAGGGAATGTCTTTTGTTGTTGATTTTCCGGAAATGTAGATTCATTATGCTGCTGCGGAAAATAGGTACTTTGCTGTTTTTGTGTCGGCGTCATGGATTGCTGCGGCTGCTGATAAGTATCTTGTTGTGGTGTTTGCTGAGGTTGCTGAACCTGGGCAAAGACGGTGGTGGATACGAATGCGCATGCCACGGACATTATAACTAACTTTTTCATAGGACAAACTATTTTAAATTAGATGAATATGATTTACAGATAGTGATCGTCCAAGAATTATACCGGAATGGAAGATTGGTATTAAAGTTTTGTTAAAGAGATGAGAATCACTTTTAGCTTTTCATATTGATATACTGAAGAGGAAGTCCTAAATTATTCGTTTTACATAACTGTATGACCGCTTGTAAATCATCAATCTTTTTCCCGGTTATCCGGACAGTATCATCCATGATTTGGGCTTGCACTTTCAGCCCGGAATCTTTGATAACCTTCGTTATTTTTTTAGCGTCTTCCCGCGAAATACCGTTTTTAACCGGTACCTCCTTTTTTAATATTTTCCCGGATGGACGTGCTTCTTTGCTTATATCAAGTGCATGCGCATCAATGCCCTGACGCATGGCACGGCTTAGCAACACTTCTTCCATCTGATGTATCTTCATATCACCTTCCGCTTCAAGCGTGATAATCATATCCTTTTTATTCAATTCCACATTGACATGCGTTCCTTTGAAATCGAACCGGTTGGAAAGCTCTTTATTAACCACATTAATGGTATTATCTAAAGCCTGGGCATCTGTTTTGCTGACGATATCAAATGATGGCATAATTCATATTTTAAGACAAAAATAATGAATAATTCATTGTTCAAAAGCATTTAAGGCTGTAGTTGGCATTCCCTGATTATTAAAGGCCCCTTTTCCATAACCCTGCCAGTTATTATAACATTCAGGTTCCCAATAAAAAACGCCTAATCCCATTTGATTGGGAAGGGATTTTACTTTATTGATAATATCTGAAAGAAAGCTTCTGCTGGCTAATGAATCCGTCATGCTCATCCACACTTCACAAATCATAATTTTTTTTCCATATCTTGAAACCATATCCTGCATATTACTAAGACATTCGTTATCTAAACTCTGCCAGGTATCTGCATCGGGGTAAAGCGACATGCCGATGATATCCCAGTGTGCACCATTAGATTGTAATCCGTCAAATACCCAGCGAAATAAGCTGTTATCATATCCGTTGGAAATATGCACAATTACCTGAATGGAGCTATCCACTGCTTTGGCAGCAGTATATCCTGCATTAATCATTTGTGCGAAAGTATCTATATGGGTGCTTGCCATGCCGTCAGGCCACAGCATGCCGTTATTAGTTTCATTACCTATTTGCACCCATTGTGGAACAATGCCATTGGATTTCAAAAGGGTCAATACATTAAAAGTATATTGATAAACGGAATCAATGAGTGCACTGGTGCTTGCATTCGCCCAGACTGCCGGCTTCGTTTGATGTGCCGGATCTGCCCACGTATCACTGTAATGAAAATCAATCATGATTTTAAACCCGGCTTGCTTTGCGCGGATGGCCTTGTTCAAAACATCTGCTGTTCCACACCAGCCGTTGACAGGATTTACCCAGGCACGAAGGCGGATAGCATTTATCCCTTTTTCTTTTAATATTTGCAGGCAATCTTTTTGCTGGCCGGTGGTATCGTAAAACTTGTATCCGGAAGCTTCCATTTGCGTAAGCCAGCTTACATCCGCCCCTTTGGCAAATAATGTATCTGTGGGCGAATGGGTCACCGGCGGCTTTTCCGGTGTTACAGTGTGGCCTTTACACCCGGCCATAACCAAAGAAAGAAGAAGAAACGATATCCGGATTTTGTTCCTGATATTACCTGAAATTGAAAGGTTATTCATACCCAAATTTAGTATGAATAACATTCAATGTTTAATATAAAGGAAAATTTTTTTAATGTTATTCCTTTATTATCTTTCCCATCCCGGAGATGGACTCATTGACAGCAGGATTCCCTTTGTACCATACCTTTCCCATTCCTGAAACAGATACTGTTAATTCCTTTTGTGCATTGACATGTAGCTTACCCATACCGGAAATATGGGCTTCCGTATTATCGGTGGCAAGGTCATCCGCCGTCACATTACCGGATCCTGAAATAGAAAGTTTCGATGAAGAAGCTTTGCCCTGAAGGTTCATTTTGGCAGTCCCTGAAATACTCGTCGTTAATGAACCGGTGCTGAGCTTTAAGTCCATATCTGCAGTACCGCTGACATTAATTTTCAAATGATCGGATTGCAGTATATTCTGGCTTTGCACTTTACATACACCGCTTACATTGAGCGCATCCAGTTCAGGCAGGGTAACATACACATTAATGGATTTAGAGGGATTTGGTGATACCTCTTTTTTAATTTTCAAATCAAGTGTGTTGCCATTTACTTCTGTGATGACATAAGGAAGCAGGTTTTCATCTGTCTCCACTTTTACCTGGGTTGAATTTCCCTGGGTAAGGAACACATGAAAAGTTCCAGAGCAGTCTATTTTATGGAAGCTGCCCGTTTCCCGCATTTGGGATTGTATGTTTCCATTCCCTGTAATTCTCTGGGCATCGCAAGATAACGAGAATACAGAAAGTAGTAAAAAAATGGCCCCTGTTCCAAGGATTAATGTAAGCTGTTTCATGATGATAATAATTTTTTAGTTGTAATAATGGAAATTTGAAATTTGTTTGATGGATAGTGCCTGGTTTTTAATATTGAACATTGAATATTGAATATTGCCCAAAGGTTCAAAGAACTCTTTTGTCCATAAGGACTCCTCTGGAGGAGGCTCCTTCGGAGAGCATTGATAACTGAACATTAAAAGTTGACATTCGCGATTATTTGTGATTTATGATTTATGAATGAGGATCAAGAATGTGGAATCAGCCATATATGCCTGGTTATTGGGAACTTGACAGAGACACATCGGAATACGTTCCACTGATTATAATTTGCGGGGAAGAAGTACCGGCGCCCTGAACAGTGGCTTTTAACACATTCTTTCCATGATCATTTATTTTTTCTTGTATCTGCAACGGAAGCGTATGAGTACTAATGTCGCCATGTGTCAGATCAATATTCAGCCGGACAGGAAGATTTTTCGGAATGCCTGCTTTTATATTGCCATAAGTGCTCCGGATATTCATAAGGGTGAATTGGTTACCTAAGGTACCAATGCGGATGTCACCATAGGTGGTCTCCATTTTAGCCTGTTGCTGTAAAGTGCTTATTTTATAATCCGTATAATTGCTGCCGCTGGTAATTTTATTAATTTCACCTATGGACAAGTTGCCATAATTGCCTTTGAAAACTATTTGTCCGGCATTGGATATTTTATAATCGGAATAATTGGAATTTATCGTCAGATTATTCACATTGTCAAGATTAAACTCTGTATAATTGGCTTGAATGATTCCTTCCAATATCCCGCTTAGTGAGCCGCTGCCATAATTGACATTCAGCTTAAAATTTCCTGATACATTACTGATATGAAAATTACCGTAATTCATATCCAGGGAAAAATTACCGGGTATATTATCGCCCGCCACATCCCCATAGTTGTTGGCAACACGCATATCAGCAAGGGAATGAGGAATATATATTGTATAATCTATATGGATATAATTTTTCTGATTGCCCCCCCCGCCAAAGAATCTTTTCCAGAAAGAAGAAGCTGAATTCGCGTCATATTGCGTGGCAAGCGTCACATTATTCCCCGACTGGTTGCTTTGAATGGCCACCTTGTTAGCCAGGCTTTGGGCGTTATCGCTGTTGGAACCGTTGGCGGTGATAGTAATGACAGCCTGTATCTGGTTTTTGTCCCATGTATGCAGATTCACTCTTCCATATTTGTTATTGACAGTCAGTTGTGCTTCATTGCTTACGGTAAATGTCTTGGTAACTGTCCTTGTAAAAGGGACTATAGCAACAGGCGCTCCATAACTTTCCAATGGGAGCAGAAACAAAAATAATATCCAGTAATACTTCTTCATTTTTATGATTGTTTTAAATGTTTTGAATTTATTTTATAACAGTTCGCTTTGCAGTGCTATCCTGTGTCCCAAGATGTTGCTCTATCTGATTAAGCACGCTTAACCTGGAACGGTAATATTCTACAAAAGCGGATCTTACATGTGCATTTCCAGGATTTTCTTCCAATGCCCTTTTTATCCTCATGTATTCTTCATCGTGCTGGCCGAATAATTTCCATAATGATGTATCCGCATTATCTTTTCGGATAGACTCAATAGCTTTTATACGGTCTATTTTAGCAGTAATCCGGTTTTCATAATACGCCTGTGCCTCTTGCAGATCCCGCGGAATAGCTGCATTCATCATTTGTGTTTTCACCTGATAGGTACGGATGAAGGCTGCAAATGAAATACACAATAAAAATATAGCTGCAGCCGACAACCATCTTTTCCCGGAACGGGAAAGGTGACGAATTTTGGTGCTATGTCCTTGCCTATCCTTTCCTTCTTCCTTTTGCAAATCTCTGCCTACCCTGTCCCACACTTTATTATCCGGAACCGCATCCTCAAATTCATCACGATGATTCCTGATATATTCTTCCAAACTGTCTTGCATGATTTAAAGTCTTAA
>SCQV01000228.1 GCA_004299085.1 Chitinophagaceae bacterium
GACCGGACAATTACTATCAAACTACATTCATAAAAGATTTAAAATTGATTTACAAATTCGACAGTGTCAGAAAATTATTAGAGCAATGAATCAGGTTAACTAATACCTGTGTAGTTACAACATTTGTTTCTTATTTTAATTATTGTTCTTTTGGCTTGCCCCAAAAGAACCAAAAAGTCAAGGCTCCATAAAAAATTGCTAAAAATTTAATCGGCTGGCTAAAATGAAATAAGCTCAATCTTTAAGATATCTCCCGGCAGTTGTAAAACTTACCGGCATTTTACAAAGCTCTTCATCTGTAACATTTATTTCATTTCTTAACGCCATCCGTTTAAATTTTCTTAACGCATTTTTTATGATGCCTGAAGACCAAGCACCGGATTCAGATACTGTCATTTTCAAAGTGCTTGTCCCGCATTTTGTGGGAAATTAACTACTCAGGGTGACACGCTCTCTGAAGAAGTCCTTTTGGACAGTGTGACACACTCAGTGTGATAAGCTTCTCAGGCTCACAGCCCACTCACGGCGCTTCTTTGATTTCGTTTCAATGGGTTATTTCTTTCAACCCACTCATTCATTCAACCTGTCTCAGCCAAACAAATACGAGTAAAAAAATAAGTGTGAAACTTACATATATTATATCGCTTTAATAGCCTCAAAGATAATTAAAAATTTGTGGAAACAGAGGGGTAAATCTTACTTTGAGGCGATGAAAGCTGATAAATCTGTTTACCCTGGATTACCTTTAAAGATTATTTCTACTTTGTTTAGGTGGCAAACCTTAGTAGAAAAATAATTATAAGAGCTATTAAACCTTATTACTTTATTCCCATGAAAATAGAATAGAAAACATGGTAACCATTCGAAACAAGCTAGATGAAATAAGGTAATAAGGTCGGACGAACATTGCTATTCTATTTCTCTACTAAGGTTAGATTCTGCTAAAAATAAGGAGCCTATTTCAAAGAAGGCGATAACTTATTTGGATACAGTTAAAATCACCAAGGTAAATGATGGCAGTTAATGCTTTTTACTAAATGCCGAGTCATTATTTGCCGGCACCTCAAATTAAGGTTTAGCCAAATAAATGGTTAAATTCCAAATTGTCGGATGGTTCGTCTTTTAGGATACACCCAATGCCTCTCACCTGCCAACGTAACAGGCGACTCCTCTGGAGTCTTAATTCTATCTTTTCTTCTCTTGTTACAATAAGGAGGCTTCTATGAAGCCTGTTGTACCTATTCTTCTTACAAATAGGAAACTCCTACGGAGTTATTATGCAACAGAATGCTGATATTTCATAGAAACTTCCCCGTATAACTCCCTTTTACTTTTTTAATTCCCTGTGGCTCTCCTGTATAAATCAAATATCCTCCCTCGTCGCCACCTTCGGGTCCAAGTTCAACCAGCCAATCAGCACAACGGATGATATCTAAGTTATGCTCAATCACTAAAATGGTATGCCCCTGTGCAATGAGTGCATCAAATGAAGCCAGTAATTTATTGATATCATGCACATGCAATCCGGTGGTAGGCTCATCAAAAATAAATAATACGTGTCCGTGCTGGCGTCCTTTTCCTAAGAAGGAGGCTAATTTTACTCTTTGCGCTTCTCCTCCGCTCAACGTGTCGGATGATTGTCCCAACTTAATATATCCCAGACCTACATCGCTCAGCGGTTGTATTTTATCCACTACTTCTTTTTCATTTTTAAAAAATTCAATGGCTTCGTCCACGCTCATTTCCAATACGTCATAAATGCTTTTATCGTGATATTTTACTTCCAGTACTTCCTCTTTAAATCGCTTGCCGTTACAGCTTTCACAAACCAGATGCACATCCGCCAGGAATTGCATTTCTACTAATATTTCGCCTTCTCCTTTGCAGGTATCACATCTGCCGCCGTCCACATTAAATGAAAAATGTTTGGGTTGAAATCCGCGCATTTTACTCAAGGGTTGTTTGGAAAATAGATTTCGTATTTCATCATACGCCTTAATATACGTTACCGGATTGGAGCGGGAGGATTTTCCAATAGGATTCTGGTCTATCAGCTCAATTTGTGTAATGCTGTTTACATCTCCGGTCAGACTTTTATAGCCTCCCGGTTTTTCAGAGGATTCGCCTTTTAATTTTCTTAATACAGGATATAAAATCTGCTTCACTAATGTTGTTTTACCTGATCCGCTGACTCCGCTGACCACCGTAAAAACGCCCAATGGAAATTCTACATCTATATTTTTCAGATTATGATGATTGCATCCGGTCAGGGTAACAAACTTTTTCCACGGTCGAACATGCTTAGGTGCTGCAATAAACATTTTCCCGCTCAGATATTGTCCTGTCAGGCTTTCAGGGTGCTCTAATATTTCTTCGTAAGTGCCGCTGAATATAACTTCGCCGCCCAGATAGCTTGCCAGCGGCCCCATATCTATTATATAATCTGCTTCTTTCATCATTTGCTCATCATGCTCCACCACGATAACCGTATTCCCTAAATCGCGCAGATTTTTCAGCACTCTTATGAGGCGATGCGTATCGCGCGCATGCAATCCGATGCTCGGCTCATCCAGAATATATAATGAATCTGTCAGGTTACTTCCTAATGAACGCGTTAACTGAATACGCTGGCTTTCTCCCCCACTAAGCGTGTTTGCCACCCGGTTGAGGGTGAGATAGCTTAGGCCTACGTCTAATAACGTTTGTAACCGTTGATTTATTTCTATCAAAATACGGCGGGCAATTTTTTCTTCATGGGAACTAAGCTGCAATTCTTCGAACCAATCCTTTAGTTTTGATACCGGCATTTCCACGAGGTCTGCTATATTTTTTCCCCCCACCTTTACATACAATGCTTCTTTACGTAAACGGCTGCCGCCACAAGTGGGGCAAATGGTTCTGCCCCGAAACCTGGACTGCATCACTCTGTATTGCACTTTGTACAGATTTTCCTCCACCATTTTGAAGAAAGCATTGATACCGTCAAAGTATTCATTACCTGTCCATAATACCTGATACTGTTCCTTTGTAAGCTCTCTGACCGGTTTATGAATGGGAAAATTGAAATTTTTAGCCGCTCTGATCAGCGCATCATTCCATGCTTTCATCTTATCGCCATGCCAGCAGGCTATAGCGCCTTCATAGATGCTTTGGCTTTTATCCGGAAATACCAAATCCGGATCAATGCCCAACACTTGTCCAAATCCTTCACATTCGGGGCAAGCGCCTAATGGGTTATTAAAGGAGAAAAGATTGGGAACCGGTTCTTCAAAATGTATTCCGTCCGCTTCAAAACGATTGGAGAAATGATATAATTTATCTTCCATCACTTCTACGATGCAATCTCCTTCACTTTCGTAAAACGCCGTTTGAACACTGTCCGCCAAGCGGTGTTGCTCTTCTTCGTCAAAGGGTTTTGCCACCATACGGTCTATCAAAACAAAAGTATTCTTATCAGGATTCCATTTTTTGTTCGATGCAAGCTCTTCAATGCGTAAAACTGTTCCCGCTTCTTTGCCTTTATATTCATAAATCCTGGAAAAGCCTTTTTGCAATAAAATATTCAGTTCTTCCTCCGGTTTCCTTTTTTTACGGTCAGGAAAGGCAATCAGAATTTGCAGCTTTGTATTTTCCGGAAGCCCCTTCACAAAATCAACCACATCGGTGACATCCTGTTTCTTTACTTCTTTTCCTGAAACAGGCGAAAAGGTTTTCCCCACTCGGGAAAAAAGCAATCGCAGATAATCATAAGTCTCTGTCATAGAACCGACGGTAGATCGCGGCGTGCGGGTAATTACTTTTTGTTCTATGGCAATGGCCGGACAAATACCTTTGATATAATCCACATCCGGCTTGTTCATTCTTACCAGAAACTGACGGGCATAAGCACTCAGACTTTCCGCATAACGGCGTTGACCTTCGGCAAAAAGCGTATCCATTGTCAGAGAGGATTTCCCCGATCCGGATACGCCGGTAACCACCACTAATTTATCGCGCGGAATAGATACATCCACATTTTTCAGGTTATGTACCCGTGCACCTTTGATGAAGATATCTTCTTTATCAGCGCTTGTGCCGTATAAAGTCTTTTGCTTCTTCGATTTAACTTCTGCTTCGTTCATTATGCCAAAGGTAAAGAGGAAAGAGAACTAATAACTTTCTTTTTACGTTTAATTCTCATCAAAAATTTGTTAGTTTCATAGATACGCTTATATTTGCACCGCATAATATTTAACATAGTTTTAATATTTAAATCATACTACGCCGCCCTATAGCATAAACTTTTACTTTTAGTGCTGTTACAAGAATTCCACTAATCTGAAACTTAAAAGTTTATGCAAACCACCTGCAAATTGACGGATCAGGAACTCATTGAGCTATATTGCAATGGAGATGAAGAGGCGTTGGCTGAATTAGTCAACCGGCATAAGGATAAACTATTCACTTCTATTGTACTATTGGTGAGAGATCAATATCTCGCTGAAGATATTTTCCAGGAAACATTTATAAAAATAATAGATACTATTCGTTCAGGACGGTACACTGAAAAGGGCAAGTTCCTGCCGTGGGCAGTCAGAATTGCCCATAATCTTTGTGTGGATCATTTCCGGCGTATTAAGCGCACGCCCATTATACGCACCAGCGATGACAAGGATATTTTCAACGTGCTGCCCTTTGCTGAGCCATGCGCTGAAGAAGTAATCATGACCCGCCAAAGCCATGAAAGCGTCAGGAAAATGCTGAATTTATTACCTCCCGAACAACGGGAAGTGATTATCCTGCGTCATTATGGCGGATTAAGCTTCAAAGAAATAGCCGATCAAACCCATGTCAGCATTAATACAGCGCTGGGCAGAATGCGCTATGGCCTTATCAACCTGCGGAAAATGATGGTGGAAAAGCAGATTTGCCTGTAAAAAGCTGTTTTTCTGGTGGCTTTTTTCATAAAATGAAAATCCGTTATTTTTGCAATCATGGTCATTATCTCGCACAAGGCCATCAAGGAATTTTCATTACAGCATCGGGCATTCGTGCCTGCTTTAGAACGCTAGTATAAAATTACTTCCGATGCAGATTGGCAAGGGTTTAATGATATAAAAAAACAATTTAATTCGGTGGATTCAGTAGGAAACGGACTATTTATTTTTAATATCAAAGGGAATGATTGCAGACTTATAGTAAGGATCATCTTCCGAACACGTACCGTCTTTATTCGATTCGTCGGAACTCATCAGCAATATGATTTATTAGATATTTCAAAACTCTGAAAAATGAAAAAGATAACCTCAGAAACCGGCTATAATAGTGCGCTCAGAGAAGTGAATGCTCTTATGAGTAAAGGAGAAGAAAATATTACCGATGAGGATGCCAAAAACATTACTATTCTGGCAAAGGCCATACAGGAATATGAGAAAATCCATCATCCTTTTCCCGTCTCTGTAACAATTCCAGGAATGGTGGTGCTAAAGATGGATGAAAAAAAGCTAAACCGGGTAACGCTTGCAAAAAAATTGGGTATTGCCGATTCCAAACTTTCTCAAATACTTAACGGGAAACGTCCACCGGATTTAAAATTCCTGAAAGCAGTGCATGAAAAATTAGGTGTGGACGGTAATTTTATTTTGGAAAATCTTTAAATATCCATCGAATATTAGATATGCCACCATTAATTAAAGGAAATGTTCCGTTGACTGTTCAGGACGGAACAACCATGCAGGCTTATGTTGCTTACCCTTCCGGGGGAAACCAACTTCCGGGAATGATCGTTTTTCAGGAAGCATTCGGAGTCAATGCTCATATAAGAGACGTTACAGAACGCATTGCATCCGAAGGATTTTATGCTATTGCTCCCGAGCTGTTCCACCGCACGGCGGATAAAGGTTTCACAGCCAGCTATACTGATTTCGAAGCGGTAAGATCTCACCTCGGGGCGCTTAACAGGCAGGGACTAAGCGATGATATCACCACTGCTCATAAATTTATGACGCGGCAAAATGAAGTGAACAAAGAAAGAACGGGTTCTATCGGCTTTTGCCTGGGTGGCAGGGTTTCATTTCTTGCATCGTGCCTGTTGCCATTAAAAGCTGCGGCTTGTTTTTATGGCGGCGATCTGGCCGGTATGGCGGGTGATAGTATCCAACGCATTCCATGTCCCTTGTTGCTTTGCTGGGGTGGAAAAGACAAGCACATCACCAAAGACATCATTGATAAAAACACACAGGCATTAGATACTGCTGGTAAAGATTATATCAATGTAATCTTTTCCCAGGCAGATCATGGTTTCTTCTGCGATGCAAGAGCAAATTACCATGCGCCTTCGGCAAAAGAAGCCTGGGCATTAGTAAAGGCTTTCTGGGCAGTTAATATATAAACCGTTTCTCAGAATAAAAATATCGGGTCAAAAGTCAGCGAACGCTCACTGCTTTCTATAATCATTCTTCTGGACTGGAGCTTTTTGATAAATCTCAGGAATTTATTGCGGGGAAACCTGTTATGCAAGGATTGTAAATAACGCAACAAATCTTCTCTATGGATCTGGGGCATCGTATGCAAATCCCCTCTTGCATAAGTGCCTGCATTATTATGGATGTAATCTTTTGTTTCTACAATAAACTTCTTAACATTCATGATTTTAATGGTTTATAAGAGTGTAATGAATACGACTTATACAGTGTAACAAAAGTAACACCGATTTCGTTAAAAAGTTTTTAGCATTAGGCAGTGATTATAAATGTGGCTAAAGCCGTCAATTATTGATATTCTTAGTTCCGTCGGTTGAAGCCAACAGTAATGGGCCAAAAGACTATCTATTACAAATGTGGCTCAGGCCCTTTACTTCTGTAATCTTTTTAACAGTTGACTAAAGTCCTGCCTACCGGACAGGCAGTCAACTGTAATGGATCAAAAGACTATCTATTACAGTCTGCTTTAGCTTAGTTCCGTTGGCTGAAGCCCTGCCCACAATCAGGCGGCAGTAATGGATCAAAAGACTATCTATTACAGTCTGCTAAAGCAGACTGATTTCAAAAGACCGTGCCAAAACGGACTTTAGCCCCATCACAAGCCTTAACTGCCTCATTCTAAAAAAAAATTTCATAGTGCAAATACATTGCACTGCGCGATATGACCTTTGAACTGTCACAAAAAATTACAGTCATGGAAAAGGTTAAAAATGTTCCGCAGTTTATTGAAGCTATCGCCATCAGCCAAATTATTTTCGATCATTCAGAATGGGTTTCTGTCTGGGGTTATATTATCAGCCGCCAATCACGTATCC
>SCQV01000229.1 GCA_004299085.1 Chitinophagaceae bacterium
GTGATCAGTGAGTTGTATTATCAGTTGACCGGCGGTCAAAGGTGGAGCAACGAGAAAGTCTCTGAAATAGTGAGAGATAAAATTCTTCACTATAAAAGCATGGGAGTTAAAATTGCGGAATTCGGTACGAGGAGAAGGCATTCTTTTCAGGTGCATCAATTAGTGGTGGAAACGCTGAAGAAATACGGGGACGGAAGCTTTACCGGCACCAGCAATGTAAAGTTGGCCATGGAATATGGTGTGAAGCCAATTGGCACACATGCTCATGAATGGTTTATGTTTCATGCCGCCCGCTACGGCTTCAAAATGTCCAATTCCCTGGCATTGGAAAACTGGGTGGACGTTTATCGCGGCGATCTGGGCATTGCGTTATCGGATACTTATACCACTAAAGTTTTCTTTGAAAGCTTTGATAAAAAATTCTCCAAGCTGTTCGATGGTGTTCGTCACGACAGCGGCGATCCGATAACTTTTGCCAAAGAAACTATCCGGCATTATACGGGTTTCAATATTGATCCGTTAAGCAAGACCATTATTTTTTCAGACGGATTAAATCCTGAAAAGGTGGACAAGATCGCTTCCTTCTGTCGTGATAAGATTGGCATGTCTTTCGGTATCGGCACTGATTTCACTAATGATGTAGGATTGGAGCCTATGAATATCGTTATAAAAATGTCTGAAGCAAAACCGGAAGGAGAGCAATGGGTTCGCGTGGTAAAGCTTTCCGATGAGCAGGGAAAATATACAGGTGATCCTGACATGATCGCCCTTGCAAAGACGGTGCTGGGAATAAAAAGTTAAAAACGATTTGATTAAAATATCGCTATATTATTTTATACATTTTCCCCGGTAAAGATTTAATGACTCCCTGTAATTCCAGGTTCAAAATGGTTGCTGCGGTTTCCGAACTGGTCAGATTGCTTTGTAAATGAATTTCGTCCACATGCAGCATCTTCACGCCGGTAAGCAAATTAACGATATTTTGTTCCTTCTCATTTAATTCTATGAATAATTCTTTCTGAATAGGCTTATTGTCTTTCAGATGTTCTTCCCAACCCATCATTTCCATCACGTCATTGGCGGAGGTAACCAGGGCAGCTTTATTCTTACGAATAAGGTAGTTACAGCCTTCCGACTTTTTATCACCGGCTTTTCCCGGAACGGCAAAAACATCGCGGTTGTATCCGTTTGCCAACTCTGCTGTAATAAGAGAGCCGCCCCTGATACCGGTTTCAATTACTAAAGTAGCATCTGCCATGCCGGCCACTATTCTGTTGCGCATGGGGAAATTTTGCTTATCCGGTAATGTTTTACTCAAATACTCTGTCAACAAACCGCCCTGATCCGTCATCTGTTTGGCTATTTCTGCGTGTAAGGGAGGATATATTCGATCCAACCCGTGCGCAACCACTCCCACTGTTTTTAATCCTTCCTTTAAAGCTTTTTTATGTGCTATTACATCAATGCCATAAGCCAGCCCGCTGACAATTAACACATTTTCTTTGCTCAAATCACTGATAATATTCTCACACATTTCTCTCCCGTAATCCGTATAATGCCTTGTGCCTACCACGCTGATGATTCTTGAAGTATTCAAATCTGCATTACCTGCATAATACAAAAGCAACGGACTGTCATAGCAGTGCTTCAATCGCTTAGGAAATTCTTTTTCATGATAAAATAAAGTTTTGATCTTATATTTTTCAATAAATCTCAGCTCTTCTTCTACCCTGTCAAAATTTTTAAACTGTTTAATTTCTTTAGCGCGAATAACGCCGATACCCGGGATGGCCGATAAAGTTTTCTGTGGAACATTAAAAATGTTTTCCGCTGTCTCGAAATGAGTTAACAACTCTTTCCCAAGCACATTCCCTATCTGCGGAATAAGTGTGAGCGCAATAGCGTAGTATAATTCACCGGGTTTTTCCATAAACGTCCATTTAGATAACGCACTAACCTGCCTTTCAACTCTTTCCCAGCTTCAATTGCCATTCCCATGCGGTGGTCATCATGGTATCAATATCATATTTGATTTCCCATCCTAATTTTTCCTTCGCATAAGCATTATTGGCATAAATGGCAATTACATCTCCGGGACGACGCGGGCCTAATTCATAATTCAATTTTACTCCGCTTACCTTCTCAAACGCTTTTATCACTTCAAGAACGGTAACACCATTTCCAGTTCCCAGGTTAAACACCTCAAGTTTAGATTTATTTCCGCGGTTTATCAGGTATTGCAATGCCTTAGTATGGGCATTGGCGATATCCATTACATGAATATAGTCCCGGATACAAGAACCATCCCGTGTGGGATAATCCGTTCCATAGACTATCATTTTAGGGAGTTTACCCACCGCGGTCTGTGTTATAACGGGGACTAAATTGTCCGGCCTTCCCAGAGGCAATTCACCGATTTCCACAGAAGGATGAGCACCCACCGGATTAAAATAACGTAATAAAATATTATTGGTTGCATTCACCTTTGAATAATCCTCAATGATCTGCTCCCCTATCTGTTTAGTTCTCGCATAAGGGCTTTGCGCTTCCCCTAAAGGAGTAGCTTCTACTACAGGAAGCTCTTTCACGTTTCCATATACGGAACATGAGGAGGAAAAAACAAAACCGGGGATATTAAATTCCTTCACACATCGCAGGACATTCACCAATGAATTCAGATTATTGTGAAAATACAATAACGGCTTTTCCACAGATTCAGGAACCGTTTTATAAGCAGCAAAATGTATCACACCTGCAATATCCCTGTTCTCCGAAAATACGGCATACGTATCTTCGTAATTACACAGATCAACCTTATAATTTTTAACGGCTTTACCGGTGATCTTTTTTACTCCTTCTAACAGTTGTGGTGTAGATCTCGAATTATTATCAATAGAAATCACTTCAAATCCGTTATTGAGCAAGTCAACAATCGTATGTGATCCGATATATCCACACCCGCCGGTAACGAGAACTTTATTATGCATATTGTTGAATGGTTAATTGTTTTATTGTTATATTGTTTTATGGTTTTATGGTTTTATGGTTTTATGGTTTTATTGTTTTATTGTTATATTGTTTTATTGTTTTATTGTTTTATTGCTATATGGTTTTATGGCTAAATGGTTGTAAGGTCTGAATGTCAATCCCGGCATTGAAAATTGAGCGTTGATCATCGAACATCGTACGTTAAAAATTCAAGCGGATAGCTATAAGGAGAATATTCAATATTCAATATTCAATTCTCAATGTTCAATTCTCAATGTTCAATCTTCAATCTTCAATGCTCAATGTTCAATAACTAATCCTCCTCTGCCAATTCCATCAGGTATTGTCCATATCCGCTTTTCAATAATGGCTTTGCCACACTGATTAAATGTTCTTTATCAATAAATCCTTTTTTATAAGCGATTTCTTCAATACAGGCGATTTTTATTCCCTGGCGTTTTTCAATAACCTGCACAAAATTACTTGCCTGCATCAGCGAATCAAAAGTTCCGGTATCCAGCCAGGCAGTTCCCCGATCTAAAATAGATACTTTCAACTTTCCTCTTTTTAAATATTCCCTGTTGACATCGGTAATCTCGTATTCGCCGCGTGCGCTGGGCTGAAGGTTTTTGGCTATAGCAACTACTTCATTATCATAAAAATACAAACCCGGCACCGCGTAATTTGATTTTGGCTTCGATGGTTTTTCTTCTATGGAAATCGCCTTCATATTTTTATCAAACTCCACCACGCCATAACGTTCAGGATCAGAAACATGATAGGCATACACTATGCCGCCATCCGGATCCACATTTCCCATTAATCGTTCTTCCAGTCCGGTTCCGTAAAAAATATTATCTCCCAGCACCAACGCAACTTTTTCTTTTTCTATAAATGATTCTCCGATCACAAAAGCCTGTGCAAGTCCGTTCGGTACTTTTTGCTCTGCATATTCAATTGTTAATCCATATTGATGTCCTTCACCCAATAGTCTCTTAAACAAGGGGAGAT
The DNA here is from genome assembly GCA_004299085.1 of Chitinophagaceae bacterium. Lineage (GTDB taxonomy): Bacteria > Bacteroidota > Bacteroidia > Chitinophagales > Chitinophagaceae > FW021-bin31. Next base: position 4,000 of record SCQV01000229.1, read on the forward strand.
CATGCGGTGTGGAAATAATTAAAACTTCTTTTATCCCTGCCATCATGAGAATGGAAAGCGGATAATAGATCATAGGTTTATCATAAATAGGCATAATCTGCTTGCTGATGCCATAAGTAATCGGATGTAAACGGGTGCCTGAGCCGCCTGCTAATATAATCCCTTTCATTAATTGGAATTTTGAACTTAAAGTTCACAAAAATAAGGCAGAAAAACGGATAAATGAATTCGCGGCCTTCTCACAACCAGAAGAAATGTAAAATCCAATAAAACAATGCGGCTAATAAAGCGCTGACAGGAATAGTCAGTATCCACGCCCACAGCAGGTTAATAGTGACGCCCCAACGTACGGCAGACAAGCGTTTGGTGGCGCCCACTCCCATAATGGAGCCTGTAATGGTATGTGTAGTGCTTACAGGAATGCCCAGCATTTCAGTAAAAAATAAAGTGATGGCACCTGCCGTTTCAGCGCTTACACCTTCAAAGGAAGTGATCTTAGTAATACGAGATCCCATGGTCTTTACAATGCGCCATCCACCTAACATAGTGCCAAAACCCATCGTTAAATAGCAGGCAAAAGGTATCCATTCTGGTAAGCTGTTAATAGTGATCTTTCCGGCATCCAAAGAATAACCTATATTCAACCATCCGGGTACATCAGAGGAAGATCCATGCACGCTCAAGATATAAACTACCACTGCCGCCGCGATAATTCCCATTCCTTTTTGTGAATCATTACCGCCATGGCCAAGGCTGAAAGCGGCGGAAGAAAATAACTGAAGGCGGCGGAACCATTTATCTGCTTTAAAAGGATTCGCTCTTTTTGAAATATGAATAATAATTAATGAAATGATCATCGAAATTACCATCCCTATGACAGGCGCCAGGAAAATAAACAGTACAATCTCTACAATAATGGGAATATCCACCACACCAAATCCCGCATGGGCAATAGCAGCACCAGCAAACCCTCCAATCAAAGTATGCGTGGAGCTGGAAGGAATCCCAAACCACCAGGTAATTAAATTCCAAACAATAGCCGCTATAAGCCCGCAAAGTATAACTAAAAGATTAATTTGAAGCGTATTGACAACTTTCGCCATGGTATCGGCTACATTTAACTTGAATACCCAATAAGCTAAAAAGTTAAATGCCGCGGCCCAGATAACGGCTTGTAATGGAGTAAGCACTTTGGTGGAAACAACAGTGGCAATAGCGCTGGCTGAGTCGTGAAATCCATTGATCACATTAAAGATCATCACTAACAAAACAACTATCAGCAGTAAGATCATTTTTGTTCAGCTAAATATAAAAACATGGGATGAGACTGATTGTCAGGCATATTTAATAATAATAGATTCCAGCACATTAGCAGCGTCTTCACATTTATCGGTAGCTGTTTCCAAAGATTGCAATGTCTCTTTAAGCTTGATAACCTTCACCGCATCTTTTTCATCTTCAAATAGCCGGGCAACCATCGTATCATACAGATCATCCGCCTGGTTTTCCAAACTATTAATCTTAATACAGGCCTCAGTAATTACACGAAGGTTCCGCATATACCTCAGTTCATGAACCGCCCTTTTTAATTCTATGGTTGCCTTATAAATGACCTCACATAGCTTTGAGATGCCATCGTCCGGTAAATTAATTTTATACATGGTCATTCTTTTAGAAGAACCATGTATGAAATCAGCTATATCATCTAAGGTAGAAGCAAGGAAGTGTATATCTTCCCTATCGAATGGCGTGATAAAATTTTGTCCAAGCTCTACGAAAATTTTATGCGTAGTATCATCATTAGTATGTTCCTGGTCGGCAATTTGCCTGAAAATCTCCCTTCTTTTATCAGGCTGGCTTTGATTGACGCCCTCTTTCAGCAATATCGCCATCTGTTCCAGCGTCGTGGTCACCTGTTCAAAGAGAATGTAGAAAACCTTGTCATGGGGTAAAAAGATTTTTAAAACGGAATTAAAGCTCATAAGCGCCGGTATTAATTTACAGATGCAAAAGTATTATCCACAACGGGTATTTTTATAAAAAAATAAAAAAGTTAATAATTAAATAATATTGGGGAAAGCCGGGATGTTACAAACCCCGGATTAATCTCCTTTCGCCGTTTCCAGTGTAAATCCAAAAGTGGAACCCACTTCAGGGTTGCTTCTCACGTTGATGGTTTGTCCATGTGCCTCCACGATATGCTTTACTATGGCCAGCCCAAGTCCGGTACCGCCTTCCGACCGGCTGCGCGCCTTATCTGTTCTGTAAAAGCGTTCAAAAATCCGGGATAAATGCTCTTCTGCAATGCCAATACCATCGTCCGATAGCTCCACAAGCGTCTTTTTTCCCTCCATTTTATAAATGCTGGCAATCGTATGTCCGTTCTGCTTGCCATATTTAATAGAGTTATCCAGCAAATTGAGCAGCACCTGCCTGATCTTCTCCTTATCTGCCAATACAGATATGGGCGTCTCGCATCCTTTTTTAATGAAAAGCGAGATCTTTTTTAAATCTGCTTTCATTGAAAGGGTATCAAATGTTTCGTGAATCAAGTCCTGAATAACAAAAACATCGGTAACCACCGGCATCTCACCGCTCTCAAGGCGTGATATTTCATCCAAATCTTCTATCAGCCGGCAAAGGCGATCTACATTTTTTGAAGCCTTTTCTAAAAACAATTCACTGACTTTCTTATCTTCTTTAGCCCCATCCAGCAAGGTATGGACATAACCCTGGATGGCAAAAACCGGCGTCTTCAGCTCATGAGAGAGGTTCAGGAGAAATTCTTTACGAAATTCCTCATTGCGCTCCATGATTTCAAGCTCATCTCTTTTCTCAATAGCCCACTGCCTTACCTCCGCTTCCACTTCTTCTATAGTTTTTTGCGGAAGTATCTCCCGGTTGAAAAATTCCTCTTTTTTAGTGGCTTTAGTCTGAAAAATAAATTTATAAATCAGCTTGATCTTGCGGTTGATAAACTGCTTTAGCACACTGTGAATGATTAAATAAGAAAGAATGAAAACAATTAACGGCGTTATAATAAAGCTAATCCAGTTATCTCTAAGCAACAGGCTTCCCAGCCCGAAAATAACAGCCAGTATAATAGCCGTAAAGGCAGCTAAGGTTGAAGGAGACGTATTTTTATTGCCAAACATTTGATCAAGATAAAAGATAAAAGTCAAAAGATAAAAGTCAAAAGTCAAAAGTTATAAGGGCATCAGGCTAAATTGTTTTATTGCTATATGGTTAAATGGCTTCTTAATATTCAAAATCAGAAATCAAAGTTCACAGACAAAAAATCAGACATCAGAAAATCAGAAATCAGAAATCAGAAATCGGCAAATCACAAATCCAGCCTGTATCCCACACCCTTTACTGTTACAATAATATCACCTGTTTTCTGTCTTATTTTGCGAATATGCACATCAATGGTCCGATCTCCCACGATAATATCCGTACCCCAGACTTCATTCAATATTTCATTCCTCGGGAAAACACGTCCCGGCTTTGAAGCAAGTAATGCCAGCAGCTCAAATTCTTTTTTTGCCAATATTACATCTTGTCCTTTATAATGAATAATAAATCTTTCTCTGTCAATAATAAGATCGCCGATAGAAACGAGCTTTTCTTCATCCTTATTTATCCTTCGTAATAATGCCTTAACCCTGCTCAGAAGAACCTTTGGCTTGACGGGTTTTACAACATAATCATCCGCACCTGCATTGAATCCGTTAATCTCTGCACTTTCAGCGCCTAATGCTGTAAGGAACAGCACCATGGTATTTTTAAACTCATCTTCTTTACGCAATGAAGACAACATTTCCATCCCGTTTTTTACAGGCATCATAATATCAAGGACAATCAAATCAGGATGGAAAAATCTGGCTTTCTTCAGCGCTTCTTCTCCGTTAAAAGCAGACTCTGTTTCATAACCCGCCTGCTGCAAATTATAACGGATTATCTCTACAATATCTTCCTCATCATCCACAATGAGTATCTTATATTTTCCATTTATCATAAGCTGCCAAATATGACGCTGTAAAAATAGCAAGTTAATCGAATCCTAACTTTAGGTTAACATGATCAAATTGTTAATTTAGGCATCTTTGCGAGTACAAGGTTTAAAAATTTGGTCATAAATTTGCAGAAGAGTAAAAAATACCGGCATCTATGAAAAAAACCTGTTTTATTTATATTGTCGTAACCATCAGTTGCATGCTGTCAGCCTTTACTATGGCCTCCTCTTATGCTACTGCAAGGCAGGATACTACGGGGGTCATCATTCCCATTTATTTGCAATATTGGCATGATTTGATATCCCAGGAACAGTCTAAGGCACTGAATTTAGCCGAAAAACTGAATCAGCATAATCAAAACACCGATGATCCTTCCGCGGAATACCTGCAAATTAAAGATGTTTTACAAAAGAATATCAATAATTACCGGCTTTCGATTGAAACTTCAGATTTGGATCACCGGCACAAAGTATTATACCTGAACAGCATTTACATGATGCTTAAGATCATGAATCGTGAATGGACAAACGGCGATCTGGATCCATCACAGGTTCCTGAGCTGGTGGAAAACTTCCATAAAATGCTCCTTGCAGACAGACAGGGCGGAAGCATAGCGCCTTTTGTTACCAACGTTCCTTATGAAGTGGGTGCTATCAATGTCAATGTATTTAACCAGAATTACGGATATCAGAAAGCGCGCATCGCCCTGCTAAGAAAATATGCAGCCCAGTATCCCAAAACCTTTCTGACTACCCTGAACCAGTCTTATGCTGACCTCGCCAATGAGCCGTTTGTAGATACTGTAGTGGCGAAAATTGCGCATGCTTACCCTGAAATAGTTTATAATTATGCCACTTCTTATACAATGGTAGGCAGGGTAGTTCGCAGAAATCCCGATTCATTGGTGCAAGCCATAGTTAAAGTCGGAAGCACTCCGGAAAATGCAATCAGTGTATTCCCCTTTATAGATTATATCGTCAGTGGCAAATATACTGTTCCACAGTTGCAGAAAGTGGCAAAAGATAACGATGCTTATTACCTGTTGGCGGTTAATACGCTGATTGACATGAACAGGCGCACCCTGGATGGAGCACACTTTGTGGGACAACCCGCCATGGAAGCCAGTGTAAAAAGAAGCGCACTCAAATACATCAGAGAGGTAAATGAGCTGCATGAAAGTCCCGATCCCGTCCGGTTTGCCTGTGCAGACAAACTTACGCCACAGGAGATTTACTATGTATTGGTGAACGGGCAGCAAGAGATATATACTTCCAGCTTTGTGGGACTTTTCAAGCGCTTTATGCAGCGTATGGATCCTCCGAAAGGAGATAAATTCCTGATGTCTGTCATTTTTGACCGTTTTCGTAAATTTATCACCCTTTGTTCTGACTACAACACTTTAAGTCCTTTTCTGAATTCCATGAGCCAGCAGAATGCGAACGTATTGATGCATAAGTTTGTGGACGGATTACAATATACCAAAGGACTTGCAGCCGCTGTTGATGTAGCGGATGCTTTCGGAAGCATTAAAGATTCAGCTTTATTGAAAAGGCTGCAGACTGAAGTTAATTACAATTTTGAACAATCCGTGAAGGAGGGAGACGAGCGGGGTAAAGTACTATATGGGCTGCTCTCCACCATTTTCAATACCAGGGAAAGTTCTGATCAGGATGAAGTATGGGCCAAAACGATGGCACAGAAGTTCGATATTCCGCCAATAGATTACATACCTTTTAAGGACCTGGTGAATGACAGCGCCGGTCGTGTATATGAAGAAGTATTTTTCTATGGAGATAAGGACGGATTCGATTCTTATGCCCATTTTATGCCCACATTTCAAAACAGCAACTGGAGGATAAATGATCTCAACAAATACTTCTTTAGTATTACATCGATAAAAGGTAAACCTGTGACTCTATTTGTAAAAAGGCCACTCGCCGACCCTGATGAAGATGAGAAAGCCATGACTGTATTACAGCAATATCTGCAAGACAACAACATCCATCCAACTGTCTTTATCCATCGCGGACACAGCTATCATGTTAATTCCACCATTAAAGAATTACAGCCATCTGCCCAACTGGTGTTTTTGGGTTCATGCGGCGGATACAATACGTTAGCGCA
>SCQV01000230.1 GCA_004299085.1 Chitinophagaceae bacterium
CTCCCTACCTTCTCCCTATCTCCTCCCTACCATCGCCCTATTAAAAGCGCACTAAAGGTACAGGCGAGCTGACAATATTGCCTGGGTTATTGAGATGAAATGGCTCGGATGCACGTGTGTTAAATTAATGGCGCACTGTCATGTCTCCCATCAGCCTGTTTATTTTTTTGCTCAGGGTATAATCTATCATGCCGTTAAAAGTCTTTAAAGGAATGGCTCCACGTAACCGCACACGATAGGAAGCCGGATGCGGGATTACTTCTCTTGTATAGGTATAACTTCTGGCAAAGCTACCGGTAGTAATATAATTAAATATATCACTTACATTTTCATCATCAGGATTTCCCCATGGCACATTTATATAATCACTCGCTTCCACATCAGGAACAATGCCTTCATAGTATCCACCCTGATTATTGGCATTTTCCGTTGCGAAATCAATGGCATACAGATCCGCCAGATAATGTGGCTGCCCCGAATGATAATCAGATATATTAAAATCAATGAAGCCCACCGGCTTACCATAAGTAGTATCACCGACTAATTTCACGTCCATATAAGGTTTCAGGTTATTCATGGTAAGTTCGCTGGCGGAGGCCGTACTTCTGCTGTCAATAAAAAACAGATGGTCTAAATGCAGATCGCCTGTGCCGGCGAAATTTACCGTAGAGCTAAGTCCCAGTTGATTCATATTTTGAGAAAGCTTATCATTATAAAGATACTTATACATGACTTTCCCATTAGCGGAAGCAGGCGCCAAAGCACTGTCTAAATACTCTGCCGTCGTGACGTCTCCCCCTCCATTATATCTGAGATCAACAATCAAATCATTAATACCTGCTGATGTCAGCTTGTCAAATTCCTGATCTAAGGCTTGCTTTGTATAAGTGGCAGTACCACTATCATTATAAATGCTCGTGAAGGCATAAAATACGAAGTACCCCACTTTTTTATCACCCACATTATAAATGGTGTCAAAAAGTACCGGGTCCACATCATAAGGCGTTGAATTTAGCGTATAAGTAACTGAAATACCGTTTAACTCTTTGAAAGTAAGGGTTACCGAAGTGGAGCTGAAAAGCGCATTGCTCACCATAGTGACATTAGCTCCGTTTGGCCCGTCATAAGAAACATTTGTATTCCCGTTTACTGCAGTAATCTCCCATCCGCGTTGAATTCCCTTTTGACCTGCAGGAGAATTTTTATCAGAGTACAGGACGTATAAATCAGTATTTCCCAGGCTGTCTTCCGCATAAGAGACCTGCATTCCATAATCACCCTGAGGGGCTAACCCGCTGAAATTATCATCTACGATCCCATTTTCATATTCTTTGGAAACCTGTCCGGTGCGATCTAAAAAACTGTACCTGTCTATAGGTTGATTCGTTTGCGGATTCATGGGATAGCTTTTAATGACAGAAAGCAAGGTATCTGAATTAGGATAAGCGCTGCTTAAAGGATTCAGCGAAGGCACCTGAGAATACCAGTAATAAGTCGGCAGATCATACGAGCTGTCTCGTCCGTCATTTATAAAGTCCACCTGCATAATACGATACATCAGATATTGTAGCGAGTCTTCATCAGAAAGTGAGCCGGATGAAGTGCCTGTTATATTACCGGATGAAGAATTGGAAGGCTTTAGATCTTTCTTTTCACAAGATACAAAGCAAATAACAAACATTGCCAACACAAGCATTATTACTTTGATTGCAATAGAGTTTTCCCGTTTCATACCAGATAGTTTTTATAGAACTAACATATCATTAATCATACTTTTGCCTCACAAACCATATATTTCGCAATATTAAATTCAGATAAAGCTGGGTGTAGCTTTCATTAATGGAATTAGCGCCCTGCATACCTTTGTTTCCAAACCGCAGTCCCATACTGACGCTCACGGTCCTGGGACGATTATAAAAACCCGCCCCCAGTGTAAAGCCCATGTCTTTTACCTGTTGTCCATTAATCTGCAGATAAGAATCATCATAAACAAACCCGGCTTCAAACAACATACGTTGTATAATTTTATCCTGGTAGGTTATCACTTGTTTCCACGGGCGGTATTGTACACCTAACCCGTAAGCAGAACTGTTTATCAATCTTACATTATTATATTTATCAGGCGCCTTACTCCATTGTTGCAAAATGTAATCCGCATCCACTGTAAGTTTATTGGCAAACGTTAAAGCAATGCCGCCACGGTATTCCGCAGGGATGGTAAAATAATTATTCTGTAATGCCTGATTGCTAAGCGTGTCACTATTACTGATAATGGAAATATTATAACTGGCTCGTAATTGCCGCTGATTTTGATATTGCAAACCTATGGACATATCTACCTGCTTGTTTATTTTAGTATAATATTGCAGGCTGTATGCTAAGTTAACATTCTTCAGGTAAGTTTGTTGCGTAGCTGTAAGTATAGGCGTATTAATATCATATCCAACCTGTTCAAGCTGATTGATAGAACCGAAAATATAATTAAGCTGCAGGCCCAATGAAAGGTGCTTACCAATACTGACACCATTGCCCCAATAAGCTTCATGAAGGCCTCCGTTTCCTTTATAAATACTGCTGACGGTTTGTGCAGAACCGGGAATGGATTGAGCAGAAGATACTATTTGATAACTGACGTTACTTAAAGGTAAAATACCAGCGCTCGTACCCCAGAACTTAGCCACCTTAAAACCCAATACAAAGCGGCTCAAATTAAAATTACTGCTTTTGGCCGTTTCACCCGGTGCAGACAAGGTTGCATCTGTTCCTGAAGCAGAGGCTTCCCCTAATACTAATTTAGGCGCTAAGGCGCTGAATGATGCTGAATTATCGTTGTTCAGATAATTATCACTTCTGATAGCGCTTGTACCGATTCCCATTCCGGAAAGCATCCCCTGCGCATTATTGTCAAATTCCCCCACACCTAATGAAGAGTATGGGAAATTAGGCTGTACCTGGGCTGAAGTAGTTTTTACCAGGCTAATCATACATACCGCTGTAAAGAAAACGATCTTCTTATAGTTGTTATAAACCATCTTTCTATTTTTTAAATAACGCTTTAACCAATCACTCGGTAAATACTACAGCCTGTATTGATAATTGTATTCCTGGGTTTGCAGATAATTTGTTGTTCACTACAAATTGCTGAAAAGTTGTATTGAAAGAAGGATAAGGGAATGTCAGCATCAGGTCATTCTTGCTATAATCATTAGCAGCCTGAAGTTGATTAATTACATATTGAGTCAAATCGTAAGTATAAGCTGAATTATTATAGACATGGTCCATCACAGGATTCCCGTGTTCCACTCCATTACTGCCGGTCAGCGAGTCCAGAACGGTATAATAATTTTCAATAGCGCATATCGGAAGGCTGGAAGGTAATGGCCTGTTAAATGTATAAGTGCCCGCTTCAGGACGAATAGTAAGTTGCGCACTGATTATCTTTACGTACCTGCCCAGATGTTCAAGGTTCTGAAGATAAGGGAAACTCAATCGTATGGCATAGTTGCTCAAAGGCTGGAGGACACTGCGTCTATTCGTTTGGACGGCATTAACCATCTTATTGTTGCTGTTGATTTGTGCAAAAGGAGTATTATTTGAGTTGGTCGAAATATGATTAAACTGAAGGCTATTATTTGTCAGGTAGAAGTCGGTATATAATTCTGCTTTAGCATTAAGGTTACTATGATAGAATAATCTCATATAGGCAGACGTATCTCCGCTGGCTAAAAAACCATAAATAGCGCTGGAAGTATTACTGCTCAACATTAAGCCGTCTAAATAATTATTGATAAATAAGTTATTCGTGGACAGGCGGTCAGGACTAAATTCTATGGCAGAAAACAAAGTGTTCCCCAACTGGTCGGAAAGCCTGACGGAAACGGTATCTTTAAGATGGGGATAAAGCCTGCCGGTCCAGGAACCAATTGGAGCAGGGTTGTAATTGAAAGACGAGGTATTGAATAAAACCGCTTCATTTGGATTAAGCCCAAGCAATTGATTAAGCCGGTAAACGGTAACATTGAAGTTTTGGGTAGTATCTCCTACATAATAACGGTTCGGTAATAATACAAAACATAAGGAATCATAAACGGAAGTTACGGAAGATATGGATTGTACCGATGGCGCACCCAATTGAAGATAGGTAGAGGACTGGTTAATACCATAGACAGAATCATCATAAGAACCCAACAAAGCGATTCCCATACCGCTTGTGCGAACAGAATCCAGATACACCGTGCTCATATTAACGGTCACTGTATCTATGGAAAGAATATTAGAGTGGCTTTGAAAAAATGTATTGCCTATATCAGATTGTGTATTACTGCAGGAAGTTGCTAAAATGTTTAACACAATTAATGCCGTAACAGCATACTTCTTTTTTAGGATTTTCATTTGCAACAACTTTATGCAATAGTGGTATCACCATTTAAAAAATGATATTGGCAGATGCCAAACTTATGTGCAAGTTACCTTAGTATGATTTGCGTAAAATAGAATATGTATGAATAGGTAAATTTTCTCGACCAACCATAATAACATATCCATGAATGTGGTCTATGCTGAACGGAAGTAATAGGGCGACACCTCTCATCATATATATCCGTACATTTAATTTTATATAGAAAGATATTTTTATTATGTCTATAAATTATGGGAGTTTGTCTATTAATGCCCGCCCTTTTAATGAGTAAGGCTACTTTTGTCAAAACTTGTTGATTCAAATTATCTTATGAGATACAAATTGATCTATGCAGGAATCTTTTTAACTGCTTTGGGGCTTACAGGATGTTCTAAAAATAATAATACAACTACCACTTTAGGAAACTGGATACAACGATCTGATTTTAATGGTAACGCGCGGATGAACGCCGTCGCTTTTGTCATTGGAAATGAAGCTTATTTGGGAACCGGATTTGACGGTCAGGAACGCCTCAATGATTTCTGGGAATATGATCCCAGTTTAAATGCGTGGATACAAAAAGCAAATTTTCCCGGAACGCCCAGAAGTAACGCCGTAGGCTTCGCCGTAGATGGGAAAGGATATATTACGACAGGTTACGACGGGGTAAATTATTTAGGAGATACCTGGCAGTATAACCCAACCAGCAACTCATGGACACAGGTTGCTAATTTCGGCGGTACCCCACGCTATGGCGCCACCGGTTTTGCAGTCGGGGATACCGGTTATGTTACCTGCGGTTATGATGGAAATTATAAAAAAGATTTCTGGGCTTATATACCATCCTCCAATCAATGGACCCTCGAAATTAGCATGGGGGGAAATAAAAGAATAAATGCCACTTCTTTCGTAATCAATAACATTGCATACTTATTTGGCGGGACAGACAACAACGCGGAGGTAAATGATTTTTGGGCTTACAATCCTGCTACCGGTTTGTGGACACAGAAGCGTGATATCAACAATGCCAACGACAGCTCCTATGATGCAGATTATACCTCCATTGAGCGAGATGAGGCAGCCGCATTTGTCATTGGGGATACCGCTTACGTGGCAACAGGTGAGAATCCTTCTTTAATAACTAACGTTTGGCAGTACGATCCAAATACAGACCTCTGGACCTCCAGAACTGCTTTCCCGGGAACACCGAGAATAGGCGCCGTAGGATTTTCAGTTAACAACAGAGGATTCATAGCTACCGGAGGAAACGGCCAAACAACTCCCTATGATGATTTATGGGAATTTCAACCCTATGTTCAAAGCGGGACCAATACCCCATAAAAAGGATTACGCATGTCAATGGCAGCAGGAGGCTTTTAACGTATTGGATTTAAGAACTGTCATTGTCATTCAAGAGGATTAGTGAGATACTACTTCATCAAAGCATGAATATCAGAGTAAAGATATTAGCTGTTTTTCTAACAGGATTGATCCTGGTTGTGATGGTTGCATCTTGTAACAGGCCGGATGCTGCGAAGAATAATCAGGCGGGATTGCATATTACTTCAGAAGCGATTCAACTGAAAGGCGGATGGGGCTATAAAATTGAGGTGAATAATCATCCTTTTATTTATCAGAACCAGATACCGTGCATTCCCGGCGACAGGCCATTTCCTACTAAAGAAAGTGCAATGGCCGTTGCACAAGTCATGATGAATAAAATAGCAAAAGGAAAATTGCCATCCATAAGCATGGCAGAGTTGGAAAAGGTGACTGATATTAAAGACAATTAAAAAGCCGGATCACTTATAAAGGGTACGAGTAGCTTCCGTTCCCACGAATAATGGACTCCAGTACATTTTTATAATTGTTGCCTACGGGTAGCTCTAAGGCTTCTATAAAAACGCTGTTTTTCCTGATAGCCGTGATGTATTTAATGCCTATTATATAAGATTTGTGTATCCGCACAAATTTTGATCCGGGTAATAATTCTTCCATATCCTTCATATTCATCAGGGTCATAACAGGTTTTGGTATTTTATTCAGGTAAATTTTGATGTAGTCTTTCATTCCTTCAATCCATACCACGTCTTCCACATTTATTTTCACAAGGCTATAATCAGCATTTACAAAAAAATAATCCGGTTGTGATCCGGTTTGCCTGCTTTTATAGTTGATATTAAGCTGATAATATTCCCATGCTTTATTGCATGCCTTTACGAAACGATCTAAGGCCACTGGTTTCACCAGATAATCCACTACATCCATTTCGAAGGCATCCAGTGCATATTTTGAATAAGCGGAAATCAGGATCACCATCGGCTTATGCGGCATACTTTGAATAAATTGCAATCCGGTCATTCCCGGCATCAGGATATCCAAAAAAATCAAATCAACCACCTGCTTCTGAACGATTTTTGCAGCTTCCAAGGCATTCCTGCATCTCGCTTCCAGCTTAAGATACGGGAGAGTTCCAATATAGTCCTCCAGCAAATCCAGCGCCAGATCCTCATCGTCAACGATAATACATTTCAGCATCAGTTTAAATTTAATCGGAGTGAAATCGTATGCCAGTGTTCCTTCTTGATAATATCTAATTGGTGAAGATTACCATACAGCAAATTTAATCTCTTTCTCACGTTTGCCAGCCCGATTCCGGACGTTTTATCTTTTGTTTCCTGCCCGTCATATTCATACTTATTGCTGACAAAAAAGCATAGCACCTCATTCACAATCTTCAGACGAATATCAATCTCCGCATGTTCTATTAGCCCGGTTCCATGCTTAAAGGCATTCTCTACAAATGGGATTAACAGCATCGGCTCTATGACATAATCTTTATAATCATTCACAAGATCGGTTTTTACGGTGACCGTTCCTCTGAAACGTTGCTCCTGCAAATCAATATAGCTTTGCAGATATTCTATTTCCTTGCTCAACGGTACTTTGTCCTCACGTACCTCAAACAGCATATAGCGCATCAGGGATGATAACTTAATCAGGGAAGTTTCTAATTGATCCGATTGCTTTCTTGCAAGCGAAACCATATTATTCAAGACATTGAACATAAAATGCGGACTGATTTGGGAGCGAAGCAATTGTAATTCCGTCTTAAGATTCTCATTCTCCTTTTCTTTCGCAAGCCTGTCCGTCTTTAAGCGGTCAATGATCAACCGGTAAGCAATGCTGGCGAGCAATATTAAAACATACGGAAGGACATGCCTGGTATATATGATAAAAAGCGGGGTACGGGTTCTTTGATGAATAAAATCTGTTCCCGGATATAATCCCGTCCTTCCTTCGTATAAAGGATTAACAGGGATTCTTGGCGCTGCTCCAACAAATAATTTAAATAAGAGTGTAGTGACGAGCACAAATCCTGCAAAAATTAATATTTGTGAAAGAATAAATTTTCCCTTCTTTCTTTTTTTAAGGAACCCCGGTAACAAAGCGTAAGCATTCAAATAAAATATACCGATTAATAATAGGTCGCAGATGGTATGATATAAATTAAAACGTAGATTCCTCAGGCGGATTTCACCGATGATGATACCACTTTTAGAAAACAGCCGGTTTTCAAATGGAGGGTGCAAAAGCAGCGGCAGCAGGAAGAATAATATCCAGATACAGGAATGTAGTAAAATGATTACACCTGTTTTATAATGCCCGTCGGGTTTCTTCAATGTAAGCTTCAACGGAAAAGGGATTTAAAAGTATCCGCAAAGATACAATTATCCAGTCTGATAACATTTAATTATACGTATCTCCCGCCCAGAATTTAACCGGCTTTCCGGTATCATCTTTATAATATTGTCTTAAATCTTTTAATTGGGCTAAAAGGTCTTTTAAGTAATCCGCATATTGGGGATTCACTTCCATGCCTCTTTCTGAAAATAAGCTGTCCATTTCATCCGGGTCTCTCTCCAGATCAAATAATTCCCATTGATTAACAGTATAATAGCTGATTAACTTAAAGCGATCTGTACGAATTCCATAGTTAGGAAGCACCCAATGAGGGGGGGCAAATTCATAATAATGATAATATAAGGAATTACGCCAGTCATTAGGCGTATCGCCGCTGAATATAGGCACAAGGCTTCTTCCCTGCATATCTTTCGGAACGGATAATCCAACCATATCAAGAATCGTCGGCGCGTTATCAATGCTTTGCACCCAGGCATCGCTGGTGCTGCCTGCTTTGGTAACGCCGGGAAATTTAATAAGCCACGGCACGCGCAATGCCGGTTCATACATAAAGCGCTTATCAAACCATCCATGCTCGCCCAGAAAAAACCCGTGATCACCTGTAAATACAATGATGGTGTTTTCAGATAAATGATTCTTATCTAAATATTCAAGCAACCTGCCAATGTTATCGTCCTGCCTTTTCAGCGTTCCCAAAAATCTCCGTATCAATCTTTGATAGCTCCATTGCCTGCGTTGGCGTGGTGAATAATCTTTCGGCGGATTAAAATCCATCATATCCTGAATCCGCATGTGTGCATCCCGAGCAGCAGATGAACGAAATTGATAGTCGTCCCAAAAAGTCCCCGGTTCGGGGAATTGAATATCATCATAAATATGCTCATATGGGTGAGGAGGTTCAAACGGCCTGTGGTCGCTGAAATACTGAAGTGTAAAGCAGAAAGGTCCGCCTGACTTTTTCAACTCATCCATTCCTTTGATGGCCAAATCAGTAAAGGTATCCGTCATATATCCCGGATAACTTTTCTCTTGTATTACCTGGCTTCCTAAAGACGGATTCTGATAATATCCGTTAGGATTATAATAAGGGCCGCCCGCACCTTTTTTAAAAACAAAATAATCAAAACCTGCTATGCCAGGATTGGAAGGCTGATCCTCAGATGAGACCAAATGCCATTTACCTGCAATACCTGTTTTATAACCATTTTTTCGTAATATTTGCGCAAATGTTTCCTGAGAAGGATCAAAAAAGCTGTGAGTAGCGCCGTTAGTAGTATTCCCCGGGTTGGTAAACATACCATTCAGGTGGTCATACTTGCCTGTTAATAAGGTGGCCCGGCTCGGAGCACATAGCGCGTTGTTGCAAAAAGAATTGTGAAATAACATGCCTTCTTGTGCAATGCGGTCAATGTTAGGCGTCTTCATAATCCGGCTGCCATAACAACTTAAAACGCTTAACGGCACCCCTTCCGTGGTGATCCATAAAATGTTGGGCTTATCCGGCTTTCGATGTGGAATAATATTCGGAAAAGCAGACGATTGGTTTTGTTTTGATAAATCTGTATTATCATTTGCAGCCGCAGAAGCATTCCTGATAATGGATGATGCCAGCGGTAATCCCAATGCTAAACCACTCATTCTTTTAATGGCATCCTTACGGGAAATAGAATCGTGTGACATAATTGAAAGAAGATAAAAGGATAAAGGCAAAAGTTGTAAGGTCTAAAAGTTCAAAGACCATTGATTAGATTGCATTTTTCAATGATGAGTACTCTCCCAAAGAGCCCTTTGGGCAATGATCAACCTTATACCTGTAAACTTTGAACCTGAAACTTTGAAACATGAAACATGGAACATGAAACACAGCACCCTTCGGCAATTCAACAATTCTTATTTCAATAATTTCTCTCTTTCTTTATTAAAATATGCTACGCATTCCTTTACATCCTGCACATTGTTTTCAAAATGATATTCATATTCAATAAAGCAATATCCTTTAAAATGCTGTTGCTTCATTTCTTTCATAATGCCCGCCATATCAATAACACCTTGTCCCATGGGAACATCATGAAAATCCGGCCCGGCTCCTTTCATATTTTCATCTTTCAAATGAAATTCAATGATACGACCTTTTAATTGTTTCATACATTCAATAGGATTCAGTCCTGATTCCAGCCAGTGTCCTACGTCTGCGCAAGCACCCATACGCGGGCTTGCTCCTTTAATAGCAGCCAATACTATATCCGGATTCCAATAGCGTGTGGGTTTAGCATGATCATGAATGGCTACATTAATTTTATATTCGTTACAAAGTTTGGAAATAAAAGGAATCTGGCTTTGCTCCGGTTCAGAAACTATATTAACGAGCCCCATCGCTTTGGCAAATTTGAACAGTTGAATCCAGTCACTTTCCTTTGTCGGATTGACTACACCGTAAGACACCATTTTAATACCCTTGTTGCGAAGTAACGCCAGCACCTTTTTTCTCGTAGCGGCATCCATGTGATAATCCATGGTTCCCGGTATGCCCGCTCCGATTTCCTGGGGTGGAAATGCTTCTACATATTTTACCCCGCATGCTTTCATTTTATCCAGAGCCTCTGCAAAAGTATTCAGGTGAAAAGACCATGCCTGAATACCTAACTTCCAGTCATCAGGATGCAGTTTGCCCTGAGCCATAGTGGCCTGTGAATTGAAAATAAACAGTGAAAAAAAGACGCTGAGAATACACAAAGGCAAAGAACCATCGCGTAAGTTGAATTGCAATTTTTTCATTAGATTGAATATTAATTTAGATGAATGATAGCTCTAAGTTAACTTTCACTCGTTATATCTCAAAATTTATTTTGATATTGCGTGTCATGAAGCTGTAAATACCGGTAAAGGCTATCATCCGCTTTTATAAAATTAACAAAAACTTTAACTAAATTGTATGATGCGGCACTAAACTTGCGCTCAATAAATGCTGTTAAATAAGCGTTTCTTTTAGACAAGCATTGAAATATTAAAATGTTCCAGATTATGAAAAAATTATCATTTTTCGCTGTGCTGTTTGCAGTTCCTTCCGCTTTATTTTTATTAAGCAGTTGTGGTAAGAATGCGTTGAACAACCTCTCAAATGAGGAAAGCAGAATATACATCACTAACCGTGACAGCACTGCTAACTTTAAATCCTATAAGACTTTCAGTATTGTGGATTCCGTTGCCGTTATTCAAAATAATCAGATGGCGGGGATGGAGCTCACTTCAGGAGACGCACAGTTGCTCCAATTAATAACGGCTCAAATGGCGCAGCGCGGATATGTGCTGGTGAATAAAGATCAGAATCCTGATCTCGGCATTAATGTAACCTATATCGCAAACACCTACACAAATGTCGTGCAATATCCTTACGACTGGTGGAATACTCCAGGATATTTTGATCCGGGATACTGGGGCTACGGCGGATATGGTTATTATTTTCCGCCTACTTTTGGAATCTACCAGACTAATGAAAATTATATGACCGTTGATCTGATTGATTTGAAAAATGCCTCTCAAGATCAAAAGTTAAATGCCGTCTGGAACGCTACGCTGAAAGGTGAGCAAGTGCTTAACCCTGGCAATTATCCATCAGAGGTAAAAGCTATTTTTGATCAATCGCCTTATTTGCAAAGCGGAAAATAATCATAAATAATTAAATTTTTGAATCATGAGAACTATTCTGAGCATATCCTTAACCGCATTATTTGTAACTGTTTGTGTGGCCGCCAATGCACAATGGTACAGTCCATATCCCAATTATAATAATGGCTATCAGCGTTTACAGCAGAATATGGAAAGAGGGCAAAACAATAATAACCAATATGCCTATACAAGAAATGGTAATTCAAATTTTGTGCTGAATCTGAATTATGGTATTTCCCAGCCATTAGGCACTTTAAAAAATTACGCCGATAAAATGAGCTTCACGGGATGGAATGCTTCTTTGCTTTACCAGATAAATCCTAAAATTGCCGCGGGCCTGGGAATTGGCTTTTATGATTATTATCAGAAAATACCTCGTCAGGTCTATCATCAGGGAAATACGGATATATCGGCAGTACAGTCACATACTTTACAACTAATTCCCGTTCAGCCGACGATTATGTTTACACCTAAAGGTGACGAACCTGGTATTCAGCCTTATGTTGGCTTAGGAATTGGTGCAGCAGATGTCAATTACCAGGAATACTGGGGAGAATTTGTAGATAAGCAAAATAAAATCGGATTCAGTGTCAGTCCGATGGCAGGAATACATATCCCTTTCACCAAAACTTCACCCTTCAAATTTAATGTGGGAGTGAAATATACTTATGCACCGTTCTCCTATAATGAAATTCACAATATCAGCATGGTGGAAGCCAATGTGGGATTGAGCATACATTTGAGGTAAGCATATTGAAAAGTGCTAAAGTTAAAAGGTTGTAAAGCTGGTAACCCGGCCTTACAACCTTTTAAAATTTTAACCTTATAACAATCCTTAGCTCTTCTTCAGAAAATCTCTCAACACATATTGCAGAATGCCTTCGTTCTTATAATATTCTACTTCTATATCTGCATCCAACCGGCATTTCACATCGAAAGTAATTTCCTCTCCTGAATCTTTTTTAGCGGTCACTTGTAATATCTTACCCGGAATAAGCCCTGCGTTAATTCCTGTAATACTATAAGTTTCTTTACCATCTAATTTCAGCGAAACAGCATTCTGTCCATTAGTAAATACCAATGGCAACACGCCCATCTGCACCAGATTGCTTCTGTGAATACGTTCAAAGCTTTCAGCAATGACTGCTTTTATTCCCAATAGAATCGTTCCTTTCGCCGCCCAGTCACGGGAAGAACCACTGCCATATTCTTTACCTGCCAGCACCACTAACGGCACCTTTTCCTTTTCATATTGCATAGCTGCATCAAATATGGTCATTTCTTTATTATCGGGGAAATGAGTAGTGTACCCCCCCTCTTTATTCGCAATCTGGTTCTTAATGCGCACATTGGCAAAAGTTCCGCGCATCATCACTTCATGATTACCACGACGTGAACCATAAGAATTAAACAGACGGCGCTCTACATCTCGAGCCAGCAAATATTTCCCTGCCGGTGATTCGGGCGAAAAAGAACCCGCGGGCGAAATATGATCGGTGGTAACAGAATCGCCTAATTTCAATAATACTCTCGCATGAACGATATCTTTAGGTTGCTTCACCTCTTCAGAAATATTCTGGAAGAAAGGTGCTTCTTTAATATACGTAGAGCTTTTATCCCAATGATAATCTTCGCCGGTAGGTGCTTTCAACTCCTGCCATTGCTCATTACCCTGAAAAATAATATCATACGTTTCCTTAAAATCTTCTGGCTTCAAAGCATTCAGAATCACATCATTGATTTCCTGTTGCGTAGGCCAGATATCTTTCAGAAAAACGGGTTCGCCATTAGGATCTTCACCAATAGGTTCTGTGGTTAAATCAATATCCACTCTTCCGGCTAATGCATACGCGACCACCAGCATCGGCGACATCAGGAAATTCATTTTTACCTGCGGATGGACACGTGCTTCAAAATTTCTATTCCCTGAAAGTACGGAAGCTACTACCATATTACCGGCATCCACTGCTTTCCCAATATGAGGCGGCAACGGGCCACTATTACCGATACAAGAAGTGCAACCGTAACCCACGGTATGAAAACGCAAAGCCTCCAAATCTTCACTCAATCCGGAACGGGTAAGATATTGTGTTACTACTTTTGACCCCGGCGCTAAGCTGGTTTTTACCCATGATTTTGTGCGTAGGCCGCGCTCAATAGCTTTCCGTGCCACTAAACCGGCACCCACCATCACGCTGGGATTAGAAGTATTGGTGCAACTGGTGATAGCCGCAATGACAATATCCCCGTCGTTCAGTAAATATTCCTGGTCTCTTAGTTTAATACGAACTGTTTTCAACTGATGATCCTCTACCACGACTTCTGTCCCGTTTTCTTTTTCATGATAAGTAAACTCAGTTCCTGATCCACCCTCGGAAAGCCATGCTTTTTCCTCCCGGTCGGGCTTTGCTACATAATCGCGTTTAAATTCAGTTTTCAGAATATCCTCAAATTTTTTCTCCAAGTCTTTCACAAAAATCTTATCCTGTGGACGTTTTGGGCCTGCCACCGTAGGCTGCAACTCAGAAAGATTCAGCTCAATCACATCCGAATAATTGATTTTTTCTTTCCCCGTACGCCACAGCATATTTTCTTTACAATATTCTTCTACCAATTGAATTTGCTCTGCCGGACGGTTTGTTCTCCGCATATATTCCAGCGTCTGATCATCTATAGGAAAATAAGTAACAGTGCAACCAAATTCCGGTGACATATTGGAAATAGTCGCGCGGTCGGGAACAGTCAGATGATTTAATCCATCACCAAATACCTCCACGAATTTTCCAACCACCCCATAGTCGCGCAACAACCTTGTAATGGTTAATACCATATCGGTCGCGGTAATCCCTTCTTCTAACTTACCATTCAGCTTCAATCCAATAACCTGCGGACAGGCAAAGTAAATAGGCTGGCCTAACAAAGCAGCTTCTGCCTCTATACCTCCAACGCCCCATCCAAGCACACCGATGCCATTTACCATAGGTGTATGAGAATCCGTTCCGACCAGCGTATCAGGGAAAGCCCATCCATCACGATCTATAACACCTTTGGCAAGATATTCCAGATTGACCTGGTGGCATATTCCCATGCCCGGTGGAACTACCGTAAAATTATTCAGCCCCTGCTGTGCCCATTTCAACAATTGATACCGTTCGCTGTTGCGTTCATATTCATACGCTACATTTTTCTGATAGGCATAATTGGTTCCGAAAAAGTCCACCTGCACCGAGTGGTCTATCACCAAATCTACAGGAATAGCCGGATTAATCTTGCTGCCGTCTTTTCCTTTACGAATGGCTTCCGAACGAATGGAAGCAATATCCACTACGCTGGGAACGCCCGTAAAATCCTGCATCAGCACACGTGCCGGTTTGTATGGGATTTCCTTATCCACCCCTTCAGGCTTCCAGTTAATCAGCGTCTCTACATGTTCATCGGTAATTCCAAATCCGTCATGATTGCGGATTGCATTCTCCAATAAAATACGGATAGAAAACGGAAGCTTGTCAATGGCTTTACCTTCAGCCTGAAGCTTTTTCAGGGAGGCTATTTTTTGCTTTATCATAATGTGAGAATTATTTAGAAGAATCAGGGTGCAAGGTACTCAAAATTGAGGAGTTTTTAAAATGCAATCCAGGTAAAAGTATATTCATAAAAAATGATATATTTGCAATGTGACGGAATTAACCATTGATAAGAAGAAATATGTACTTATCCCCGATAAGGAGTATAAGACCTTGCAAAAAAAAGCCGCTTTAAAAACTAAGCCCGAAAGACTTCTTTCAGTGGAGGATGCACGCACATATAGTAAAAACCTTATTCGCAAGTGGGTGTCAGAAAAGTAACTGTCAAACAAAATATAGCAGAAAGTATTTATTGAGACGGATGCAAAAATAATAATCTGTAACTTCCTTCCTTCCTTCAAAAATGATTTATTGGTAAAACTCCTGGCCTTGCTTTCCACTTTTTAAAATGCAAATAGGTTGCACTCTCCTGTCCTATTTTTGCAAAAACAAAATCTCAAAATCATGACAACTGCTTTTGTAACTGTACTCGTTATCCTCGTGTTGTTGATAGGAATATTTGCCGGCTGGATGATGAAAAAGGAAAATAAACAGGTTAAGGAACAGGCGGAAAATAATCTGAAATCTGCTTTTGGTGCATTAGCTGCAGAAGCTTTGCGGCATAATAATGAAGCTTTTATAACGCTGGCAGAAACTAAATTAGATCAAAAAACCACGGAGGCCAATGGCCTGTTGGAAAGCCGGAAACAAGCCATTGATGAATTGGTAAAGCCATTAGGCGATTCTTTGAAGGACATGAAATCCAAAATCAATGAGCTGGAAGTCAAGCGGGAAGGCGCTTATGGGGAAGTTAAAACATGGATTGAACAGATGAAAGCGACTACGGCTGATTTAGACAAAGGTACACGCAGCTTAGTGGGTGCATTAAAAAACAGCAGCAGTCGTGGCAGATACGGAGAAATAGCGCTTCGCCGGCTGGTCGAATTTTCAGGTATGCTGGAACACTGTGATTTTGAAGAACAGGTGAGCACAGCATCCGATAACGGAAGGTTACGTCCGGATATGATTATCCATCTTCCTGAAAAACGTAAAGTGGTCGTGGATAGTAAAGTTCCGCTATCTGCTTACCTGGAAATATTTGAGACAGAAGATCAGGAACAACAAAAACAGTTGATAGAAAAACATATAAACGCTATTAAAATCCATTTAAAACAACTCAGCAGCAAGAATTACTGGGATCAGTTTGAAGAAGCGCCGGATTTTGTAATACTGTATATGCAGATTGAAAGCAGCTTTGGTGCCGCCTTACAAGCGTGGCCGGGCATGATTGAAGAAGCCCTGAGCAACCGCATAATTATTGCCACACCTACCACTTTTATTTCCATTTTGCGCAGCATCGGCTATAGCTGGAACCAACTAAAAACCATGGAAAACATTCAGGAAATCCGGGACGCTGCTATTGCTCTACATGACCGGACAGCCACTTTAGTGGAACATCTCATAAAAGTCGGTAGCAGCTTAGAAAGCGCTGTTAATAATTATAACAAAACCATCGGTTCTTTGGAAGGCAATTTTTTGCCACAAGCCAGAAAAATAAAATCATTGGGCGAGGCATATACGAAGAATAATATTCCTGAAATGGAGCCGGTGGAAGTGGCGGTGAGGCAGGTGGCGGGGAAATTGTCACAGGAAGGGGAAAGGGATGAGGAGGATTAAAAGATGATTACGTGATCGGAAGGCAAGTTTGGTAATGCCTCATCGGAAGAACGGATTGTACTAATAACAATACAAAAAGTATAACACTAACATATTGATTAATAATATCGAAAAGATTTGGAGGATGAAATCTATTTGCATAAATTAGCGTGTTGCCTGCAACACTTTCCTACACAACCTGCAAGTTTGAGCGGACAAGACGAAAGACTAAAAACATGACACATTGCTAATATGGCTGTATTACAAAAAGGAAATTCCATATATCCCTTTTGGGGCGAAAATGTAAACCTGATTACAGGACTTGACCCTTTGGGGCTTCAAGTAACATCGGAAGCAACCTACGCAACAATGTTGCCCGGACTTTCCAACTTGACTAACAGACTTCGCTACTACGGCTTTTATTGCTGGATTATTGACTTTTACTTCAAGAAAGAAAATAAAGGAAATCAAACAGAACAATATCGTTTCATTCGCAGAGCCGAATTATTGATTGCTCTTTTGATGCAAAAGGAACGGAAAGGAATAACGCAAATTACAGGTAGCGACTTTGCTTCCAATCTCATAAACAACGAAACATCAAACATATTTGATTTAGCCGCAGGTGCAGACAAAGACAGCGGAAACGAAAAAACTTATTGGAAATATCCTTCAGGTGCTTTCGGACAATATTATTTCGGTGCTTTGCTAGCATTGTCATTAGCCGTTCGTTATGAAAATGATGAAGGCGATATTATTTTCAATATTACGCAACCACACCCACGACAAAAAGTATCTGGCAAACAATTAGCGGAGGCCTTTGACGAAGGATTGACAGACGAAATAAAAACACTTTTTTACAACTGTGTCAAAAAAGGAAAACTATCAAACAAAGACATTCCCGAACTGATTAACTATTTTGCTATTGACAAAGTAAATCCAGAAAGGACAGAATGGAAACTATATGTTGAAATGCTTTTGGACAAGGATTATCCGAACAAAGAAATTGAAGAAGAATTTACATTTCATAGAAGAAATACAATCACTTCTTTGCTTTCCACAGCAAACCAAAATAATCAAGAATATGATTGGTATGCCTATCTTGATGATTGTTACAAGCAGAAATTTGAAAATAAAGAAAGTACTGATATTGGTTGGTATTGCTACCAACTAAACGAATATTGGCAGTTTGCTTGCGGATTGATTTTTTACGGCATTCTTCAATACTTAGAAACTTTACAGACCGGAGAATATTTGCCCAAATTCATTGACGATTTTTCTAAATTGGTAATAACTGAACTTGACACAGAACCAAATACATTTCTTGAAAACATTTTCGTATCAATAACTGATAATGAAAATGATTTATCAATAAAAGGTAGGGATAAAAACAATACCCCACAGTTACGGGCAAAATATGGATTTGAGCTTTTATTCAAACTATACGCTAACAACAAAGAGCAACTACCACAGCTAAAAGAATATATGAGCCGAAACAGAATTATTAGAGAAGGAAATATGGCTGACGGATTATTTGCAATTACAAATCATCTGAAAAATGGCATAGAAGATTTTATTTCGTTCTTCATTCACAAAAACATCATTTATCGCCACCAAATGGTTGCTTTGCGAAAAATGGGAAGCGGAACACAAGCGACTAACAAATTTATCATTGAAGAACAGATGATACGCTTAATTGATATTTTCCCTGCACGTCGGACATCGCCACGAATGAACGCATTGCGGAATTTACTTTTTGATTTGCAGGTTATCAATGACGAAGGAATAATTACAGAGTTACACACAAAAATCACTTACCAATAATGGCTATCAAACGAAACAATATACTTTCTCTCATTGGTAACGGACGATACCATTCCTGCATACTCACAACTTTTAGTTTTGACTTTTATTTCTTTGAAATGAAAGTAATGAAATGGTTGCGTTCTTGCGGAATTAAGAATGTGAATGTGTTTATTGACGGACATTTCTACTCTGAACTAATGCAACAAGCAACAGGCGATGAAATGAAATTAGCAACAGGATATTCACTTTATCCTGTTTTTGAAAAAAATATTTTTCACCCGAAAATTTGGGTTTTATTTGGCGAGAAAGAAGGATTATTACTTGTTGGTTCGGGAAACCTTACCAATTCTGGCAACGGCAGTAATGATGAAATTTGGGGTGCTTATCATTTTGATATTAAGCAACCACAAAACGCACCTGTGTTTTCCGCAGCGTGGAATTATGTTTCCAAACTTAGTGCAACGGCAAAAGGAATAGCAAGCGAAAAAACTACACGTTGGATTATAGAGCATTCACAATGGTTAATGGAATTACCAAAAGTTGCAGATTTTCAGTTTCTGGATTTACCAAATAACGAAGAGGCATCTTTTTTATACAACACAGATAAAACAAGTATTTGGCAACAGGTTAAACAACTTACAGCAAATGAAAAGATAACGGAAATTACTGCGGTTTCGCCTTATTACGACACACAAGGCAAAGCATTAGAAGAAATAAAAAATACTTTTCCAAATGCACAAATCAATGTCGTAATTGATGAAAGCGGCACAATTCCTGCGGAATTGCCAAATGAGAAAAAATATGCTTTTTACGATTGGAAAGAATTGGACTTGTGCAGAAATATCGGGGCAAAACAACAATCAAAACTGCACGCTAAAATTTTATACTTTAAAACAAAAAGCAACAAAGAATTTTGTTTGTTCGGTAGTGCAAACATTACATCAGCAGGATTAGGAATTTCAAACACAGCAAACGAAGAAGTTTCGCTATTCATAAAATCAGATAAGGGAAATATTTTAGACAAGATTGGATTAAAACTAAAAGGGAACGGCAAAAAATCGCTTTCAAAATTTACTGTAAACAACAAAGTTTCAATAGAGCAAGAAATAATCAAAAACAATCGGTTTCCAATAAAACTTTTGGCAGCCGAAATCAATTATGCAACATTGACACTTTACACAAGCAAAGGATTTGACAAACCCGTTTCTATTGCAATGTATGACAGCAATAATCAACTTATTAAAATCCAAGAAATCGCATTATTTAAAGAACAACACGAAATAAGTTTTGATATTGACGAAAATAAATTTCGGTATGTGCAAATACAAAGCACGGACGGCAATAAAAATCTTTCAAACAAAATCATTGTCAGCAATTATTTCACAATCGCAAAGACACACCCAAATCCAAAAAATGCAGAACTTGAAAGATTGTGTGGACAACTTCAAAGTGGCGAATTAAGAAATGTGCTTGATTTAATTCATTACGCAATTATTGACGAAAGCGAAAAAGAAGACGGAACTTCCGTTATCAGCACATCAAAAAATAAATTGAGCGAGAAAGAAGAAAAGAAAATAGCCGACCAGCCGCAACTTTATGACTTATCGGGCTACAAACCGGTTGAACCAAATTCGCAGTTACACGAAAACGCTTTGCTTTTGTCGCCTTCGCTTCGTGTGTTAGATGCTCTTAAATTGGCTCATACACAAAGTTTAGATTTAAAAACCGACATAAGAACGGACGAACAAGAAGAAGATATTAGCAACATTAGTGGCAATGATGAAAACGAAGTGCGAAAAGAGGAAAGCGTTCCATTAAAAATTTTAGAAGCCGACAAACGAAAACTCAAAAACTTTTTCAAAAATCTTTACGGCTATTTTCATCACGACATTTTGTTTAAAGACACAAAAGTATCGGACTACAAACTGACTTTAACCGACATAACAAAATATCTAATTGCATTAGAACTCATACACGAATTCGGTGGAAAGTCTGAAAAAATAGAAGATGAACAGCAACAATTTTTCTTTACTTATTTGCCTGTAACTGGCGATTATGAAAATGATAATGTAAAAGGTTGTTGCTTAAACATTGTTGGCGACTTTTTACGATTGTCAAAAAACGGCTTTAAGGAATATACATTTGACAATACACGGAAAAAGTTTGAGCAATTACAACGAGATGCATTAATCAACACGATTGTTTGCATTACAAACATCCATTGGAAAGAAGATGAAAGCCCATACTTAAAAACATTATCGTTAAACGCATTGCATTATTTAGGTTGGACATCAACAACAGACATTGACAGAAACATAAACGCTCTGATTGACCAAGTAAGAGAGAAAGCCAAAAACTTAAAGCAAGCAACAAGAAACTTAGACACTCAATTAGATTATTTTGCCTACCAAGTTTGCAACGCTTTCAGACGTTCAACGAAAAGTAGAGAAAATGGAAAATTTGCTGACAGAGCAGACAAGGGGCAAATTATTTATTCTTCAATTGCTGGTGTTGGTTATTGTTATGTAGTTTCTACGACAAAGCAAAACAAATACTGTTTAGCAAGACCGGGCTTTAACTGGAACGACCAAGAAAACGAATTTATTAACCACTTTGGCGACGAGGTTTACAGACCATTACTGTTGCATAGTTTGACAGTAATAGACTTATGACGACAGAACCAAAAGGTCAGCAGGCAACATGGGTTTTGTGTCATGGAGGCTGGACGTTAAAACCTCGTCTTTTATTATTAATTTAGCACCTGTACAAAACTCGGCTGAAGGTTCGCTATTGCCGCCGCGAACACAAAGCCCCGCAACCGTTATCGCCAATTTTAGGAATGCAACAATTGAATGACAGAAATACCTAACATATTAGTAGTTTGTGGAAGAAATAAAAAACGAAGCAGGACAGCGGAAAATATTTTCAAGAATGATGACCGCTTTAATATTCGTTCAGCAGGGCTAAGCTCAAAAAGCGACAGAAAGATTTCAGAAAATGACTTAATCTGGGCAAATTTGGTATTTGTCATGGAAACGGGGCAAAGAGCAAGAATCTGGGGGCTTTACAGGCATTTAAGGCTACCGCCCATTGAAGTTCTTAATATCCCGGATGAATATGATTTTATGAACGAAGAACTAGTTGAAATGCTCACAGACAGAATTAACGACACATTAAGAATAGTATATAAGATTTAGGCCCGTAAATAACAAGTCATAACCCGGTAATAAATACATCACTCAATTTTTCATATCCGTTCAAAATCCTTACGAGCCCTATAAATATTGATAACTCTTAAAGCATGTCTCCAACAATACTTTTATAAATCTGTCTTTTACAGAACGACTTATTCTAAAGATTATCCCAAATTATGGGATAATCAAAAAAGTTGCTACCTTTGCTGTAGAACAGATGAAATGAAAATAATTTTTAATAAAAAATGGTTACAGGAATTGGCGGAAGGGAAACAGAGCGGAAAGAAACGCTTTAGCAAAGAAGTAATTGACCAGTACAGAAACAGGATTTTATATATTAGTGAAGCAAAAAATACAAAGGAGCTAAGAGAGATTAAAAGTTTTCACTTTGAACGTTTAACAGGCGATAAGTTGGGTCTGTATTCTATACGCGTAACTAAAAAATACAGGATTGAATTTATGATAACCAAGGAAGGAAACATTGTTATTGAGGAAGTTGTTGTCGTCGAGAATTTGTCTAATCACTACAAATAATTAAGCTATGGATAAGGTTATTGGATATGATGGAAAAGAAATAAAGTTGCACATTTTAACCCCGCCAGGGGAACTGTTAAAAGAAGAACTCGCAGAGAGGAAGATTACGCAAACCGAGTTTGCCGGCCGGATAGGAATGCGTCAATCTCATCTTAATGAAATCTTGCAGGGTAAAAGAAAGATGAGTGCACAAATGGCTTTGAAGCTTGAAAAAGAATTGGGTGCCAGCGCTGAATTCTGGATGGGCTTGCAGACCCGGTATGATTTGGAGGTTGCGCGGCAAAAGAATCATGAAGCTTATGCCTGAAGATATATTTATTGTATTCGCAAAGCACTGTTGTAAAACGCGGTAACATCTTAACAATAGTTACCTCATTCTACTTTCAAGAGAATAATAAGGAAAAACAGACTATCACCGAACCTAAGAATAACTATCACGCCGCCAACTGCTCTATCAATTTCATTGCTTTCGGAAACAAAATATTATTCTCTAAATGGATATGCTTATGCAGGTTATCCTGAAAATCTTTCAAGCCTTGCAAGGACACTTTATAAGCCATACAAGCATCCTCCGGTATCATAAAATCATGACTTAGTTCTGCCATTTTCCGGAATGCCTCTCCCTGCGAATCATGTTCATCAGTCAACATTTTCACGCGGTCTTCAATAGCTTTGGAAGGAAGTGCTTTCAACACATCTTTATTTCCCTGGGCATGAGCCAATTTCTTAATGAACGGAAACAACATCAACTCTTCTTTCTTCTGATGTTTTGCAATATCTCCGGAAACCTCCATAAAAATATCTTTGACTTCAAATAACTCCGGATGATGGTCTCCATGTACCTGGCATATCTTTTCCAAATAAGGCCGGAGAACTTGAATTTGTTCCTCTGCATGGCGATGATACGTTTTTACAATAAAGTCGGACAACTGGTCTAACGGCCAGGATTCAAAATCATTTTGATCTTCTGCTTTACCCTGGGTAACTTTATTGATTTCATTTATTAATGTTTGCACATCCATATTTTTTTCCTGCGCAACTTCTCCAAAATTGCGGTTGCCATGACAGCAAAAATCAATTTTATGATTTTCAAAAACCTCAGCGGCCCGGTAGTCTTCCGCTACAATTTGTCCTACGGATTTTTCTTCTAAATTTTCCATGATTTATCGCGTTAAAATCATTTATGATTATTTAAAACTTGTGAAATTCTGAATACAAAAGTAGCTAATTATTTTATTTAAGATAAATTTATCTTTATTTAAAATAAAAGGCCCTGCTGCATTTGTTCGCCAATTAAATTGCTAAACCATATTTATCTATATTAGGGTTTTTTAATACACGGAAAATATAATTACGTATTTTTAACTCCTGAAGACATCTATCCTCATTCATAAAATCTATAACTTTTTTGAAATGAAACGCTTACTCCTTTCTATTGTAATGCTGGGCGGCCTGATGATTGTCTTTTTTCCCGCCTTATCCCAAACGGATACTTCCATCATTTATAAAAAAGAAGAAGTAATGATCCCCATGCGGGATGGAGTGAAATTATTTACGCGTATTTATATTCCCGACCATGCGAAAGGGCCGTTCCCCATTTTGCTGATGCGTTCTCCTTACAGCAGTTGGAACATGGGATCACGGTATCCGTTAAAAGATCCTTATGTTCGAGATATGGCGGAAGAAGGATATATTTTTGTGTATCAGAATATTCGCGGCAAGCAGAAAAGCGAAGGAAATTTTGTAATGCAACGGCCCGTGATTGCCAATAAAACCAAAGATTCCGTTGATGAAAGCACCGACACCTATGATACGATTGACTGGCTATTAAAACATATCAAAGATAACAATGGCAAAGTGGGCCAGTTGGGTATTTCTTATCCCGGATGGCTGGCATTAGTAAGTTCAGGATATCCGCATCCCGCCTTAAAAGCAGTGTCTCCGCAGGCCGAGATGAGTGATCTTTTTATAGGAGATGATTTTCATCATAACGGTGCGTTCCGGCTTTCTTACGGATTTGAATATTCATTCGAGCAGGAAGCATCTAAAGGTGATACCAGCTTTCAATTCCCCAAATATGATCTTTATAATTGGTATTTGAATCTCGGTTCATTAGCTAATGTCAACAAAAAATATTTTCATCACACCATTCCTACCTGGGATTCTTTTGCAACGCACCCAAACTATGACAGCTATTGGAAGCGCAAATCACCCTTAAGCTATATTGATGCACCAAAAATTCCTACCCTTCATGTGGGTGGTTATTGGGATCAGGAAGATATGAACGGGCCACAACTCATGTATAAGCACATGAAAAAATATGACACCCAAAATTATGATCATATTGTTTTGGGACCTTGGTACCACGGACAATGGGTAGGCGCTGATGTGGATCATATCGGTCATTATGAAATGGGGAGCAATACAGCCGCGTATTTTCAACAACATATTCAAAAAATATGGTTCGATTATTGGCTGAAAGGAAAAGGCAACGGTCATTTTCCTGAAGCCATTGCTTTTCAAACAGGAAGCAATGAATGGAAAACTTATTCCTCCTGGCCACCTAAAAATGCAGTGAAGGAAAAATTATATTTACAACCGGATGGAAATTTGTTATTCAAAAAAAATGCGGCAGTCACTCCTCATCCTTATGTGGCATACATCAGCGATCCTAAAGATCCTGTTCCTTACCGTCCCCGTCCTATTGAAGAAACGTATGGACCCGGATCCCACTGGCGGACATGGCTTACCGAAGACCAGCGTTTTGTGGATCGCCGGCCGGATGTAGCCACTTGGGAATCTTCTGCATTGACAAATGATTTGACGGTGACTGGTGATATCATGGCGCATCTTTTTGCCAGCACCACCGGCACAGACGCCGATTGGGTCGTGAAATTAATTGATGTCTATCCCGACTATGATACAGCAAACTTATCTATGAGCGGTTATGAATTGATGATCGCTTTCGAAATTTTTCGCGGCAGGTTCAGGAAAAGCTTCTCGCATCCTGAACCTATTCCTTCGAATAAAGTCGAAGAATATACGATCAATCTGCATGAGATTAACCATGTATTTAAAAAAGGACATCATTTGATGGTGCAGGTACAAAGCACCTGGTTTCCCATTATTGATCGTAATCCACAGAAGTATGTGCCGAATATTTTTGAAGCAAAAGCAAGCGATTTTATTAGTGCTACGCAGAAAGTTTATTGTAATGGGAATAATGATACTTATGTTGAGTTGCCGGTGATGAAGGAGTGAAATGTTATTTCGATAATGCCTTCCTTAACTCTATACCCTCATTATCCACTCCAATAGCCGAATTGGCCAGAATAACTAAAGCTATCTTTTTATCAGGATTAAATGCGCAATAGCTGCTGAAGCCACCTGTGCGCCCATTATGCCAGTACCATTCAGGAGAATATTCAGGAATAAGCAAACCCAAACCGACATGGTTGCCCACTATCTGAAAGGTCGGGCGTTCGCACAATTGGAATGCTTTTAATAAATTAGTGGAATCATTTTCTGTCAAATGTGCATTCAGATATTTCAGCATATCTTGTACAGAAGAACGGATGGCACCACAACCAGCCATGCTTTCGAAATGATAATGCAAAGTAGGGTTTCCTCTTTCCGAATACCCCTCAGCAAATCTTTGCTGTTGTTTTTCACTTAAGGTGGTGCGTGTATCAGTTAAATGTAAAGGATTGCAGATACATTTTTCAATTGACTGTTGATAGTTTAATCCGCTGATCCTTTCCAAAATTGTACCCAGCAAACCAAATCCGAGATTTGAATAAACAAAACGAGTGCCCGGCACCGATCGAAGTTTAACGGAATCTAAATAACTGAACATAGCATTATCGTCATAATCTCTATATGGATCACTAAAAGAATCTCCAATTATTCTTAATATGTCAGATGCTTCTCTTGGTAATCCAGAAGTATGATTAGCCAGCATTTCGAGAGTTACCTTAACTCCATTTTTTTGTAAAACAGGAATGCTGTCTGGCAAATATTTATTTACCGGATCGCTCAGCTTACATTTTCCCAGCAAAACCATTTCTGCTAATAAGGTAGCTGTAAATGTTTTTGTAATAGAGCCAATTTCATAAATCGTATTGTCTGTGGGTATTTGATGATTGCCTTTCTCAGTTTCTCCATACCCGTAAGAATATATTTTACCGTTATCAATAATACCTATGCTCACACCCACTGTATTTTCCTGTTGAATATAAGGTCTAACAATTCTTTCAACCAGACTGTCCACTGAATTTTTAAGCGGGTTGTTGCTTTGAACAATATATTTCTTTTGGGGAAGAGGTAACGGCTTTATAATAAAGCCCGTCATTTTACCTAAGCGGTTTATAGCTAATGTAAGACTCATACTATCATTCTGAAAATAAGCTTTATAAACAGCAGCGTCATTTAATTGTTTCGTTTTTATTGTTTGAATACATTCCCCTAAATGTTGTTTTGTCTCTAAAGACCATTGATCATAATTATAGCTTTTCAGATATTTTTGAAAGCCGGTATCGCACATATTAAAAATGGCTTTGCCATTACCCTCATTATACAATTTCACAAATTCATTCCTTACGCTGTCTATACGGGAGATACTTTCTTTCGTTTGTGCTAAGGCAATGGCGGGCAAGAAAATCCACAGAATCGCATACTTAACAAATGTTTTTTTATTCATTATTAAAAATAATTGACAAGCTAACAATGGTTGAAAGAGATAATATTCCTTAATACTTCTTCATGCCTTAATGGTTTGCCTTATCTCTCCAACTTAAAATCCTTTTCCAACACATCCCTGGAATTACCACCTACAAATACTTTGAAGTCGCCAGGCTCATAGATCCATTTACCCCGCTGATCATAAAATTTCAGATCGTCTGCAGTTAACGTGAAATGCAGCGTTTTGCTTTCTCCTTTTTTCAAAAATATTTTTTGAAATCCTTTTAATTCTTTCACCGGTTGTGCCACACTCGCCACCATATCACGAATGTAAAGCTGTGCCGTTTCTGAACCATC
>SCQV01000231.1 GCA_004299085.1 Chitinophagaceae bacterium
GATCTGAATATATCTCCGCTGGAGAATAATGGTATTAATCAGGTTGTAAAGAGTAAATTTGAACAGGCTGTGGCTGCTTTTAACAACCTTCTTCCCGCCGCAGAAAAGTTAAACACAGATTATCCTCTGAAAGTAAATCATCTCAATACGATGGGCGATGGTAACTGGAACCTGGGCAATAAACGAATGCGTAAAAGATCCATGCTGGAAACCTGTATTCCGTGGTCGGAAGCCCGTGGTGTGAAATTTATTTCCAATCTCACTGCAGTGAGATTCACTTCTGATGGAAACAGGAAAGTGAATTCCGTAATTCTTCGGGCGGATAATGGCGGTTTAAGTAAGGTCATTGTACGCAAGGCGGTCATCCTTGCCGGAGGTGTATTATCTTCCAGCCATTTCCTGATGCGCAGCGGATTGGCTAATCCGTACGCAGGCAAGCAGGTAAGCTGCAATTTTGCTTTTCCGGCCACTTTTGAATTTGAAGAGGAGCTTAATGCTTTTGACGGAGATCAGATTACTTTAGGCGCCTTGGATCCACTGGGGAGATCAGCTTTTGAAACTTATTTCAATCCGCCCGCTTCCTTTGCACTTACCAGCATTCCCTTCTTTTTCGACCGCAGAGATCATATCATGAGTCGTTACAAGTATCTGGTGAATTTCGGCAGCCTGATCGGTTCTGAGCCAAATGGTATTACGAGAAAAAGAGCTGATCTCCTCAATGGGCAGTCCTTTACCTGGACTCTTGGGGAAAAAGATATTGCCAATATTAAATACGGATTGGGTACCCTGGTAAAGCTGGGTCAATTGGGGGGTGCAAAACGGGCAATTCTGCCTACAAAGCCGGGTATTGATCTGGATCTTAATCAGGATAATGATGTGAAGCAATTTATTGACAGGTTTGCAACCTTTCCATTACGGATGACGGATCTCTATATGGGTACTGCCCATCCCCAGGGTGGTAACCTGATGGCGGGACGCAGGTCAGCTTTCGCAAACCGGAGGGTAGTCAATGAAAACTTTCAGGTAGAGGGATATGATAATGTATTTGTCGCCGATGCTTCTCTTTTTCCTACAAGCATTACTGTAAATCCACAGTGGACGATCATGGCGATGAGCGCGTTAGCCGTGAAAAGGATAATTGCCCTTTGTTCCTGAACTAGTGCCATGTCATGTATGTTTTGCCTGGTTTCCCACAAAGGCCTGCCTACCGGACAGGCACAAAGGCCACAAACCTGCGGGATGGCAAAGGCAGGGGCTTTTTATTAGTGCTCTCTATGGCTTTGTGGGAGAATAAAAAAGGGGCTGTGGAATAAAAGTTTCCTACAAAGGCAGGGGCTTTTTATTAGTGCTCTCTGTGGCTTTGTGGGAGAATAAAAAAGGGGCTGTGGAATAAAAGTTTCCTACAAAGACCTGCCTGTCCAAGGCCCAAAGGCTACAAACCTTGCCTGACGGCAAAGGCGGGGGCTTTTTCTTAGTGCTCTCTGTGGCTTTGTGGGAGAATAAAAAGGGGCTGTGAAATAAAAGTTTCCTACAAAGACCTGCCTACGGACAGCGGCAAAGGCGAGGTTTTTCTTAGCGCTCCTGGCAGCTTTGTGGGAAATATTTCCCCTGCCGGTTTAAAATTGACATTACATTAGTTTCTTTTAAAAGATAAAACAATGCCTGAATCTCCTTCGACGATACCACAAGCGCGTAAAAGCAATGACTACTTTAAAATGCCGCGCAGCCCGCTGTTGAATCACTATGAAACGGAAATAAAGAAATCCTCAGGGAAAAAAGGATTATACCTGATCACGGACTTTCTTACGAAAAGAGTGTGGAGCTGGATGTATTATTATCTTGACAGCCGGTTTGGCAAAAAACATCCTTATCCGGATTACGCGAATGGTGAAACAGGAATCTATTCTCTGCGCAAATCAGCTTCTTCTTCAGATGATTATATATCCCTTGCCCTGGCCGCAGATTGGGCTACTTATACCACAGAATCCATCCGGATTGCAGATGAGATAAAAAAGCATTCGCCCGATTTTACCATTCATCTTGGAGACACCTATTACGTGGGCGCTCCATTTGAGATTAACGCTAATTTTGTGGAAACAGGATCACCTTGGGTTCGTGGAAGCGTGGGTAGTTTCGCAATTTTAGGCAACCATGAAATGTATGCCAGAGGAGATGCTTTTTTCGATAAACTGCTTCCTGCCCTTGGTATTTTGGATAGTGCCGGTAAGTTTGATGCACAAAAGGCCGGATTCTTTTGCCTGGAAAATGAACATTGGCGCATCCTGGGTCTTGATACCGGTTATCATTCCATCGGCCGTATTCCGGTATTTGAGCTCTTCAAATGGTTTGCCCCTGATTGTCATTTCGATAAAATACTTATGAGATGGCTGAAGGAAAAATTACATTTAGACGATCCGCTGGATAAAAGAGGTTTGTTGATCCTGACACATCATCAATATATCACTGCATTTAAGGGGGAAGATGAATATGCTGTTCCTGCGAGGCAGTTAGCAGCGCTGATCGGTACTGAACGTCCGGTACTTTGGATCTGGGGACACGAACATAAACTTTCTATTTTTGAGAAGGCGCAACTTAATAACGGCGTTACGGCTTATGGCCGTTGTATCGGCCATGGAGGGATGCCTGTGGAAGTGAAGTCAGGATCATTCAGGCTCTCACCTTCTGCCGGTGGCTATCCACATCTCGTAGCGGTAGATGACCGGGTCATGCTTGAACGGGATAACGTTGCTTTAGGTTACAATGGCTATGTGTTGTTGAAAATAAAGGATAATATTCTTACTATTGAATACTATGATAAGGAGCAAATGCTTTTTTCCGAAACCTGGCGCGTTGATAATAACGGGGTAATTTCCGGTAATATCCTTATTACTCCGGAATGTCCCCTTCGACCAGAGAAGCCTTGGGAAGAGGCCGTTAAATGAAGGGAAATCAATGTCGTTTAGTTAAGATATTTAAGATTTAAGATTAACGATTTTCGATTTAGGAAGAACCCTAAAAATCAGAAAATCTGCAATCAATAATCAATGTCGTTTAATTAGTGAGATATTCAACCCTTTCAGGGTTGGAAGCTGTTATTAACCAAACTGTTCGGGATGTTAGCGTAGCGCGTCCCGAACTACAGATAAAACCGGATTTGCCATTATTTCATTCTGCGGTATTTATGCAGGGTATTTCTTTTTTCATGGTGAATGGCGGCTATATGGATAATATTTTTGCGTGGAAAAAATTCATACACGATTGTGTAAGGAAAATTGTCAATTTTTGTTTCTCGATAGCGAGTATTTTGTTTTTTGCTGTAGAATTCTGGATGTTCAGTAATCTGAAAAATCTTTTTTTCAACACATTCCATGAATCGGTTTCCTAAACCGGCCTTCTTTGATTCGTACCATTCATAGGCGTATATGTAATCTTCGTATGCCTTTTCATGCAATTTGTGAGGACAGGCCATTACTTTTTCCTTGCTTTGACTTTGTTGATAGCTGCCAGCTTGGTTTCTTCCCAGCTATAAGTTTTGGCAGTCCCTTCTGCAAAGCTTTTGCTTCTTTGATCAAGCTCTTCAATGAAATCCTCATCCCAATCGTTGGCCGCAGTGTTGATTTCATCTTCAACCATGGTATAAATAGCTTTTACTTTCTTGTCCTCTGCATATTGCACATAGTCCGATAGTTTCTTCCTGATTACTGATGTCTCCATAATTTGTAAGTTTTAACAAAAATACTAATCTTACTGGAAAAAACCTCATTTACTTCAAGCTGTTCGGGATGTTAGCGTAGCGCATCCCGAATTACAAATAAAACCGGATTTGCAATCCTGAAACATAAAAATCATTTTATTATCAACAACCATCCTCCCTCTTTTTTTACCGGAATAACCCCTTCGGATTTGAATGTTTTTATCCAAACTCTTCGGGATGTTAGCGTAGTGCATCCCGAACTACAGATAAAACCGGATTTGCAATCCTAAAACAAAGAGATCACTTTATTATCAACAACCATCCCTCTTCCTTCTTTACAGGGATGGCTTCACCGGGTTTAAATTCTCTT
>SCQV01000021.1 GCA_004299085.1 Chitinophagaceae bacterium
AGCGGCACATCGGGTTTTACTAACATGCCGTCCGTACGACATGCCCTCATGATATTATTTTTGTCCTCTTTGCCCATTGCATCACCGGTTCCCACAGCTCCGGCCGATAAAACAGCGAGTATCATGTTGCCGGTTTCATGGCTTTTAAACACATCACACCAGGGCCATGCGCCAATAGCGTATGCAAACTGTGAATTGTAAATAAAATTATCCCATTTCTTTTGTTCAAAACGATCATCACTGCATCGAATCGTAGTCAGGTTGGAGTATTTTAATCCTTGCAAATAAAAGCACGGCAAAAGCATGCAGTATTGCAAATCTATTCCCACCCTTTTCATGGAATTGGCCATACCATCCGTAAAAGCATTGCCGGTGGCAAGGTTAGTTTTCATTTCCGGTGTTTTATTATAAATATAGTTGAGCCAGTCCTGCTCATAACAGATCACTCCGGAAGATTTCAGATAATCAGCAATATGTTTCCAGTAAGCGGGATCAACGGCTGCATAACCTGAAATTTTATATTGCTGATGATAAGGACTGCGCGGGTCTATCCAACGGTTGTGAACCACCAACGGCAGCTTCATTTGATGTTGAAACCAGGCAAGTCCATGAGGAAATAAAAACTTATCGGCTGTATATTCCATCAGGCCGCCATAGCGATTCCATGCACCTTCAGGCAAGTTTTTATTTTTATGATCTGCATCCGGCTTTCCATCCGGATCATCAATAGATTTTTCGTACCACCAGCTATCCAACTGCATATACCCTAACGGAATTCCTTCCTGATTATACTGTTTATGTAAAGCAAGCAATGTTCTCGCATAACCTAAAGTAGTATCATAATTATAATAATAATCAGCGCCGTTATCCGTCCAGTAGCCGAAGTATTTTAATACTGCATCTGCCTCATTAGAAGGACGTTTTTTATCATAAAGCTTCATTAAAGTATTTCCCCACAGATCCCATGAGTGACCAATGCCATTATCAACTATCAGTATAGTTTTATGAGAAAAGTCTTTGGGTAAATTTTCCAGTTCCGGCGCCAATCCGCTTGCAATCGTATCCTTCCCATTACCAACCATTTTTGAAACCATGAAATCTGAAGCAGGCGAAATGATAAAGGCTTCATCCTGATCATTGAAGAAGAGCCAGGGCGTAGAAATTTGACTCAACTTAAACTGATGCGGTGCAAAAACCTCATTTTGATAGCTGAAAGGATGCATAGATTGAGGGAAAGATGTAAAAGACGGGAAAGCTGCACCTATATGTTTTGCCCCATGCGGAACATCCAGGGAAAAAAAGGCGACCGGGATATGCCGGTAATAACGGATGCTGCCCGTATAAAGATTGTCTGATTTCCATTGAAAAGAAATCTCCTTGTAATCACCTATTGCATCTTTACCTTCCACGGATTTTATATTCTCTAATGCCTGACCGATGCTGCCACGAAAGACCCAGCGCGGGTTATCTGATGTAATAGTATAATCACCGTTTTGTTGATTGACTTTAACAGAAATATCGGTCATTGGCTTATCCGAAACATGAGGAATGGCAAAAGATGAATTCATTAAAATAAACATCATCAAGATATAAGATAAAATATACTTATAGCTGTTTGCCATCTTAGATTGAAACGATTGCGCTTTCATAGTGAACCTTAATAATGATTATATTTTTACCGGATCAATGTGTTTTACGAATGAAAAAGCAGGATTTTGGGAAACAAAGTAGGAAGTTTTTTTAAATAATGCAAACGTTGACCATTCAAGGAAAATATTTCTGATCACCGGGCTAAATCATATTTTGAGGCGCTGCAAGCCAATAAATCTGTTTACCTCGAATTATCTCTAAAGATTATCTCTACTTTGTTTGAGGTAGCAAACCTTAGTAGAAAAGTGATTATAAAAACTATTAGCCCTTATTACCTTATTTCCGTGAAAATAAAACAGGAAAACATTGCAACCATTTGAGAGAAGCCAGGTGAAATAAGGGAACCTGCCTTTGCCGGCAGGCAGGTAAGGCCGGACAATCATTGTTATTCTATTTCTACTAAGGTTTGGCCCTGCTAAGAATAGAAAGACACCACATGGAAAGAGATAGCTCATTAGGCTACTGTTAAAGCAACAGAGGTGAATGATGGCAGGTAATCCTTTTTACTAAATGCCAGGTCATTATTTGCCAGATTTGCCAGCACCTCAAAATAAGATTTAACCGGGAATACTCGTTTATATTTTTATACCTTCGTCAGGAAAATCAATTCATTACCACAAAATCACTTTTATGACCACCTCACGCAGAACTTTTCTGAAAGCCGGGGCACTCGCTGTTACCGGCGCAGCGCTTGTTCCAAAACAATTATTCGCCGAAGCCGCTAAAAGAGATACCATACTTGGACTTCAGCTTTATACCGTAAGAGATGACATGCGCACCGACCCGGCAGGAACACTGAAACAAATAGCAGGTATCGGCTTTAAATATGTAGAACATGCCGGTTATTCCAATAGAAAGTTCTATGGGTATTCCGCAAAAGATTTCAAAAAATTATTGGAATCATTAAATTTAAAAATGAAAAGCGGTCACGTTTCATTTGGACTGAAAGATTGGGATGATACCAATAAAGATTTTACAGACGATTGGAAATACACCGTGGAAGACGCAGGTACCGTCGGACAAGAATTTGTTATCACACCCGAGATGGATGAACAGGCTTTTAAGAATGAGGATATGCTGATGAAGGTGCTGGAATTATTTAACAGAAGTGGCGCCTATTGTAAGCAGCATGGATTACAATTCGGCTATCACAATGACTTCGGGTCAATTCCTGCCTTCAATGGGAAAGGTCTGTATGACATCATCCTTGATAATACTAATCCGGCATTGGTAGCCCAGCAATTGGATATTGGCAATATATATGGCGCTGGTGGAAGGCCTTTGCAGATTTTAAAAAAATATCCGGGCAGGTTTAAACTGATGCATGTTAAAGATGAGATCAAGATCAGCAAAACAGGAGAAATGGGAAACAACTATGAAAGCACCCTCCTTGGAAAAGGCCTTTTGCCGGTTAAAGAGATCATTGATACGGCACGAAAGACGGGCGGAACTAAGTA
This sequence comes from Chitinophagaceae bacterium, assembly GCA_004299085.1. Taxonomy (GTDB): domain Bacteria; phylum Bacteroidota; class Bacteroidia; order Chitinophagales; family Chitinophagaceae; genus FW021-bin31. The sequence goes on from SCQV01000021.1 coordinate 3,108, forward strand.
TTTTATCATTGAACAGGAATCCTACCAGGGAAAAGCACCTATAGATTGTTCGAAGGAAGATTTTATTCAAATGAGGAAATGGGGTTTCTAAAATCTGTTACCGGACGAAACCGGTTAACAAAATGATCTCCGATTAAGCCGGTGGTTCTTATTCAAGAAACATTAGTAATAAAAATCAGACACCGGGATTACATTTCTGTGTCTGACTCAACCGTTTGCGTAAAATATTTCCCTGACATTATAATCATTGCAAGACGCTAAAAAGAAAAACTCCCTACCTTTACTATTGTAAATGTCGAAGTCCCACACAACATATTCGGCAGAAAAGCTATTCAGCCTGTTGCAAAACAACAGCGACCCGGCGGCGTTTGAAGAATTGTATAACCGCTACTGGCTTAGATTGTACATGACTGCTTACAAACGGCTGTCCTGCAAAGAAGATGCAGAAGAGGCAGTACAAAATTTGTTCGAAAGCTTATGGAAAAACAGACATAAGATCCATATCCGCACTTCGTTGGAAAATTATCTTTTTGCAGCTATCCGCTATATAGTGCTCCATACGATATATAAAAAAACAGCTACCCAATCCCTCCCTTCACAGGAAGAAGAGGTATCCTATCCTGCAGATAATTCCTGCGAAGAGAATATCCTTGTAAATGATCTGACCTCACAAATTGATAAAATTATCAATGGTCTCCCTCCAAAATGCCGGCAGGTATTTGAGCTTAGCCGTTATGAGATGAAAACCCATAAAGACATTGCTCGCCTCATGGGAATATCCGAAAAAACAGTTGAAAATCATATCACCAAAGCGCTTCATCAAATCAGGACCAGCCTGAACCATTTCTTCTTTTTATAAATTTTTTTATTCCGGGTAGGGGATACCTCCCTTTCATGACACCCTGTTATAAAGGCTTATTCAGTCACTAATTCATCTTGCGTGGACACAAATCTTATTACAAATATTATCAAAAAGTTTCTCGAAGGCAAGTGTAATGATGAAGAGTTCGCCTATTTGTTGCACTGGTATGAATCTTTTGATGATAAGCAGGTAACGGAATTGAATGACCAGGACAAAGAATTGCTACGGCGTAAGATTTTAGAACGCATCAGGCAAAACATTCTTGAATTGCAGAAAGAGCATCATGCAACATTTAAGAATAAGGTCGCTAAAATCAGAAGAATTACCTATGCATGGAAATATATTGCGGCAGCAATAGCCGTGACATTAGTGCTATGGGGAGGAATACATTTTTACCGTGAAAACAGGAAAGCTGAAATCGAAAACAAAAACGAACTATCAGCAGCCAATGAAATCATAATCAATAACAAAAGTGACCGGATGCATTTTGCGTTACTACCGGATAGCAGTAAGGTATGGCTTGGACCCAACAGCAGTATTGAATATCCTGAAAGATTTATTGATCCTGAGAGGAAAGTGAATATAAGCGGCGAAGCTTTTTTCAAAATTTATCAGGAGGCTAAACACCCTTTTATCGTCACAAGCGGGAAAACCATTACCTGCGTTTTGGGTACCAGCTTTTTGATCAAAACCTATAAAAATAATTCGATTGAAGTGGCAGTCATTACGGGTAAAGTAGCTGTTTACCAAAAAGATAATGCAAATACAAGGGTCACGGTAACAGCCGGGCAAAAAGCTGTGCTTGATCCGGTCACTAATAAAATTGAAAAAACAAGGGCAGATAACAGGCTGGTCAGTCGCTGGCAGGCAGTGAATTTATCTTTCAATAATGTTTCCTTTTCAAGCGTAGCCAAAGTGTTAGATCAAAAGTTCAATATTCATATTCATTGCACAGATAGTGGCATGCTGAAATACAGGCTCAATGCAGACTTTAATGATCAGAACCTCACGGATATCCTGGAGATGCTGGAACAGTCTTTAAACACTCATTATGAAATGGCGAATGACAGCCTTATTAATTTTTATCCAAATTATAATCCTTCAAATTAAAGCAATAAGACCATGAAAAAAGAATAAACAAGCATCCAAAAAGAACCGGAGATGCGCTAACACCTCCGGCCAGTTAGAAACGCCTCCTGCTCGCCAAAGCATCAAAAGGCATATCATTATTTAGTTAAAAACTAAACACTCAAAACTATGAAATTATTTTATGGTATCAGGAAAATTAATTGGCTAAAGATTATGAAAATATCCTGTACACAGCTTATGTTCCTTATCCTTTTTGGAGGAATATCTTACGCCAATAGTAGTAATGCCCAGGTCAATCTTCATCAAAGAGTCAATATTACAGAGTCCAATACGTCTTTAGCTGAACTGCTTGGTAAATTGGAAAAGATGACTGGTGTCAAATTTGTTTACAGCCGTAATGTGGTAAATGTAAATCAAAAAGTTTCTGTTACGGCACATCATGAGTCTCTGGGCAACTTGCTGAAAAATCTTTTAAATGACCACGGCATTCGTTATGAGATAATTAATGACCGGATCGTCTTAAGCCCTGCGTTTACAGATAACACTTCAATAATTACAACAAAAATTGATCCTGACATTACCCGAAGTTGGTTTTCTGTAAAACTGGCATTAGAAATTCATGGGAAAGTGGCAGATGATAAAGGCAATCCGGTTATTGGCGCTACTATCCGGGTGAAGGGTACTACTTCCGGTACGGCAACAGATGCTCAGGGAAACTTTGCCCTCGAAGTACCTGATAATGCCACGTTGATTGTTAGTTCTCTGGGGTATATAACAAAAGATGTGCAAGTAACCGGACAGGAGAATCTGACAATCGTTTTACAAACTTCAAGTACGGAATTAAATCAGTTGGTAGTGGTGGGATACGGTATTGAAAAGAAAGCAGATTTGACCGGTGCGGTAGCGAGTGTTTCTCAAAAGCAATTGGAGAACAGGCCTGTCACGAGTATTTCCGCCGCCTTGGAAGGAACCGTTTCAGGAGTTACCGTACAACAAACGAGTGGTCAACCCGGCAGAGATGGAGGAACTGTAACTATTAGGGGATTGGGAACTTTGAATAATACCAATCCGATGATAGTGGTAGATGGCATGATAGTATCTTCTATGGATGATATTAATCCAAATGATATAGCTTCTATAACCGTTTTGAAGGATGCTGCCTCAGCCGCCATTTACGGGTCAAGGGCCGCCAATGGTGTAATTTTGATCACTACAAAAAAAGGAACGAAAGGAAGTATTCAGGTTCAGTATAATACTTACGTTGGTAAGCAAAGCGCCACCGCTTTGCCGGATTATCTGCCCTCTTGGCAAGCAGCTACTATGTATAATGAAGCGCTCCAAAATGAAGGACAGCCGGCAGCATATACTGCACAACAAATAGAATTATTTAAAAATGGGACACAACCCTATGCCTATCCTAATACAAACTGGCTGGGCTTATTTTATCAGGGAAGCGGCATACAGGAAAGCCAATATGTGAGCGTGAATGGCGGCAGCGATAAGACACAGTATATGGCATCCTTTGGATATCTGAATCAGCAGGGAATTGTCAAAAAAACGAAAGCACAACATTATGATTTCAGGATAAACCTTAATACACAGGTTACCAAACGTCTTTCAGCTTTTGCGAATGTAGCCTATAGTTACGACCCTTTTGAAGAGCCTGCAAGTTCTTACCCGGGAGTTCCACAATTCTCCCAGGTGTTACGTCAGATCAACCGTATTTCACCTGTGATCCCTTATAAATATGCCAATGGTGATTATGGCTATATAGCAGACGGAAGTCCTATGGCATGGTTGAATTCCCCTTCGTTTAACAGGATGAATCCAAGTACATTCAGAGGTAATATTGGAGCGGATTTGGAAATTGTAAAAGGTTTGCATTTCATGCCTTCTTTTTCATATCAGTTACAAACCAATTACAACAAACAATTTGTATCGGCAATCCAATATTATACGCCACAAGGGCAACCTTCCTTTAATCAGGGCCCCAATAATGTGAAAGATCATTATGACCAGGCATCCGTAGTAACACTGCAAGGATTATTACAGTATGAGAAATCTTTGGGGGATAATCATTTCAAAATTTTAGGAGGCTGGTCGCAGGAGTATGATGGTTATAATCAGTTAGAAGGATACAGGCAGAATTTCTTGAATAATTCTTTGTCTGATTTGGATGCAGCTTCGACCAGTGGCCAGACGTCTGAAGGTTATTCCACTGAAGTCACCTGGATGTCTTACTTTGGAAGGCTTAATTATGATTATAAAGGAAAATATCTGCTGGAAGCTAACCTGAGATATGATGGTTCATCCCGTTTTGATACAGCTAACCGTTGGGGATTATTCCCCTCTGTTTCTGCAGGGTGGCGAATATCTAATGAGAGCTTTTTCCAACCCCTGACTCCCATCATATCAAATCTGAAGATAAGAGCTTCATGGGGGCAACTGGGGAATGCACAAATAGGCGGGAATATAACGGTAAGTAATGAACTGGCCAGCGATTATGGATATATAACCACTGTGAGCAGCGGTCAGAATTATGTATTTGGTGGTACAAGCCCATCTATCGCTGCAGGCGTTGCACCGGTATATGGTGCTAATCCTAATCTAAAATGGGAAACAACTACTGAAAGTGATTTGGGAATTGACGCAGGCTTTTTAGATGACAAGATTACCCTTACTGCTGATTATTTTATTAAAAATACTACCAATATTCTTGTATCTGTTCCGGTAGGGGCACCTTATGGATTAGTAGCGCCCACACAAAATGCAGGTGCTGTTCAAAATAAAGGGGTGGAATTATCGGTAGGCTACCATGACAAAAAAGGAGCATTTAGCTACGGCATCACCGGTAATATTAGTTTTATACACAATGAAGTAACCAGTCTGGCCAATACCGCTCCTATTATTTCCGGCGGCACCATTATTAAAGTGGGTTTGCCGATCCATGCTTTTTGGGGTTACGTAGCACAAGGCCTTTTCCAAACGCCCGAAGAGGTAAGTAAACATGCTAAACAAAGCGGGGGGGTAATTGCTCCGGGTGATATTATGTATAAAGATATTAGCGGGCCGGATGGAACACCTGACGGAGTAATTGATGGCTTTGACAGAACCTATCTGGGTAATTCATTTCCTAAAGTAGCCTTTGGAGCAAACATTACCTTAGGTTGGAGAGGGATTGATTTCACTGCCTTCCTTGAAGGTAAAGCCGGGGTTAAAAATTATGTTTCAGGAATTATGCTGGGACAGGTGAGCAATGGCGCCGGTAAACCCACTGCAGCCATGCTAAATGCATGGACACCACAAAACACCAATGCCTCTTTCCCCCGGTTATGGAATAATTATACGCAAAATGACCCTTCCACTAATCCATCATCCTATTGGATAAGAAGTGCGGCTTATTTAAGGTTTAAGGATCTTCAGGTTGGTTATACTATTCCTGAAGCGCTTATAAAGCGTGTGGGTATTCAAAGGTTGAGAATATATTATAGCGGACAGAATATTTTCACTATTACCCAGTTCTATAAATGGGTAGATCCAGAAGCTCAGACCGGAGATAACGGATACTACTTCCCTCAGGTGAAGATCAATTCTATCGGCTTAAATGTTACTTTTTAACCCCTTAAAGACTTCAAATCATGAAAAAATATCTTATAATAAATATGACAATGGTGGCATTCCTCTTGTCATCATGCTCAAAAAGTTTTCTGAACAGGCAGCCAACAAACGCGTATAGTATTTCCAGCCTGTTCACAGATTCCAGCGATGTAATCGCGGCGCTTAACGGATGTTATAATGGTTGGAATAATCCATTTTCAGATAGTGGCCCCAGTTGGGCGGATGCGCTAAACGTTCAATATATGGATTGTGTTTCTGATAATGCTTACAGCCAATTCCCGTGGGAAGGCTTTCAAGCCCACGGTAATGGTTTCTCAACAGCCAATGACGGCAATGAAGAAAGCTTGTGGAATTTTGTCACCATTCAGAAATGTAATTGGTTTCTGGAAAATGTTGTGAAGGCGCCGATTGACGAATCTTTGATGCTTCGCACGGAGGGAGAGGCAAGATTTATACGGGTTTATCAATATTTTGTAATGAGTCAGTTATATGGAGACGTGCCTTTGGACACCATAGCGCTCACTACCACACAAGCAAATGAGGTAACGAGAACACCTAAAGCAGAAGTAACAAAATGGATGCTTAGCGAATTAGCAGAAATAGCCCCTAATCTGCCGGTCACTTATCCTGCATCTGATTTTGGACGAATAACACAAGGTGCTGCGCTGGCTCTAAAGGCAAGAATAGAACTATACAATGGTGATTGGGCCGATTGCGTTAAAGATTGCCAGGCAGTTGAGAACTTAGGAGTGTATCAACTTTTCCCCAGCTACAGTGATTTATTCCGGATACAGAATGAGAACAACAGCGGAGTAATTCTGGATATTCAATATAAGGAAAACGATCAGCCAAATGGCGGTCTTGGAGTAATGCCGTCTTCTTCCTACGGTGGATGGTCTTCTATAGATCCAACCCAGAGTTTAGTAGATAGTTATGATATGCTTAATGGCAAACCAATCGCAGATCCAACCTCGGGTTATGATCCAACTCATCCGTTTAATAACAGGGATCCCAGGTTGGCAGCAACTATAGTTTATCCCGGTGAATTGTATCCTTATGCGAATAATGCACCTAATTATTATGATCCGATTGATGCATCATCCCCTGATTATTATTCAGGAAATAATAATTCCAAGACTGGCTATTTAGTAAAAAAGTTTACTTCGCATCTGTCTGACTTTGATAACATGTGGAATACCGGACTTAACATGATCCTTATTCGTTATGCCGAAGTCTTATTAAATTATGCAGAGGCTCAAAATGAATTGGTAGGGCCCGATCCTTCTGTATATGCAGCCATGAACCAGGTCAGGGAACGTGCCGGCATGCCAGATGTAATTCCCGGATTATCACAGGATGCTATGCGACAGGCTATCCGGCATGAACGGCGGGTTGAATTTGCTATGGAGGGATTAAGGTGGTACGATATTCAGCGTTGGAAAATTGGGCCACAGGTAATGCCCGGGCCGGTTTATGGTACACGTTTGGGAACGGTGAACCCTTCAACAGGTGAGGCTACCTTTACAGGGAATAACGTTTTAGTTGAAACGCGTGTCTTTGATCCAAACAAAAATTATCTTTGGCCTATACCACAAACTGAGATAGATATTAATAAAAATCTGAAACAAAATCCGGGGTACTAAAATAAAATCCGTAAGGTCGTTGAGACTTTACGGATTCTTTTTTGAAATAAGTCAAAGGCTATTTTTGTGCGTCTGGATAAAAAGAAATAGATTTGTAAAAAAGGTAGTTAACTATGTCAACAAGGTCGCTTAATCACGAAATGTTGCAATATTTTATACAATTGAATGACGCAGAAAAAAAATCTGTTTTGCAACTTCTTAAAACCTTTTTAAATAGTACAAAAGGACATGTAGAACATATCAGCATTGAACAATATAATAAGGAACTGGCAGAAGCTGAAGCTGAATTTCAAAATGGAGAATTTATCACACATGAAGAAATGTTAAACCAGATGGAACAATGGCAAAAGAAAAATACCAGGTTGTCTGGACAAAACGTTCGCAAGAACAAATGAAGCAGGTACATGATTATATCAGCATGGATTCTCCAAAAAATGCAGAAAAAGTAGTTAATGACATTGCCACATCCGTATATGCTGCTTCCGTTAACCCACAAATATATCCACCTGATAAATATAAAATCAATAATGATGGAAGCTATCGTGCCTTTGAAAAGCATCATTACAGAATTACCTATCGTTTTTTGGCAAACGTCCTTCGTGTATTAAGAATCCGCCATACAAGTAGGGAACCGTTAATGTATTAACACAATTTCACCTTTAGTACTATCAAAAGAATGAAACTTTTATTGATTATCAGTGGTATTATTTTATTCCCTTTCTCTGTTTTTGCACAGGTAAAGTACAATACTTTCCCAAGGAAAATCATCAACATTGACAAGCACTGGAGATTTCATGAAGGCAGATTATCAAACGCACAAACGGGTAATTTTAATGATGCAGAGTGGAAGATAGTCAATGTTCCGAATGACTGGCGAATACATGATGAATACAATAAGAATAACAGAAGGTTAAGCGGGTATTTTCCCAAAGGGATCGGGTGGTATCGAAAAGTACTCGATATAAAGCCTCAATATAAAGGGTCAAGAATATTTGTTTCATTTGATGGGGTCTTCAGAAATTATAAGGTATGGGTGAATGGCAAGGAGGCCGGATGGCATCTTTCCGGATATACCGGATGTGTGTTGGATATCACCAACTTGGTTGATTTCAATTCAACTAAAAATGTGTTAGCAGTTTTAGTAGATAACGTGGACAGCAATAAATTGGTGAAGCCGCATCCGCAAAGTGAGTATGGCCCGGGGCATGAGGGCTGGTGGTATGAAGGCTACGGCATTTATCGGCATGTCAATCTTATTATCACTCATCCGGTTCATGTTTCTACGTGGGGCACATTCATTTATACGGATCATGATTCTCATAAAAGCGCAGAAGTCAATATCAAAGTGAAGGTTTCCAATCAAACAGATCATTCACATCATCTGGTGATAAAAAATCTTTTGTTTGATCCTGCAGGGAAAAAAGTAAAAGTTGTTTCAGGTAAATATAATATCGGAGCCAACGGCAAAATTAATCTTCATCAAAAGGCACTTCTATTAAACCCAAAGCTCTGGTCGCCGGATCATCCTGAATTATATAACGTGATCACAGAAGTTTTTTCTGATGGCGTATTGGCAGATCGTTATAAAACGCCTATCGGTATCCGTTGGTTCAGGTTTACTGCCGACAGTGGCTTTTTCCTGAACGGACATCATTTACAATTGCGTGGCATGAATATGCATGCAGGTTTTGGCGGGTTGGGAACAGCACTTCCTGACGCTGCCAATGATTATGATGTGCGGCTTGCCAAACAAATGGGTTGTAATATTATCCGTTCTGCTCATAATGATCCTTCGCCTTCGCTAATGGAGGCATGCGATAAAATAGGAATGTTATTGTGGGCAGAAACCCGTTATCTCGGTGCAGATACTTTTGCACTTGCCACCCTTCATGATATGATTCAGCGTGACAGAAATCATCCTTCTATTATTTGCTGGTCACTGGCAAACAATAGCGGTCGCAATCAAGTAAAGCTGACTTATATGCTGAAAGTGATGAACACCCTGGCCAGGAAAATGGATCCCACCAGACCCACAACTTTTGGTTGCGAAGCGAACGGTAACCCTAACTGGACAGGGTTTGCCTGTGTTACGGACTTGATGGGTTATAATGGCGGTGGCATGGGAAGGGATGATAAAGACCACAAGGATTATCCTGATAGAAAAATGCTTATCAGCGAGTATTCATCCGGGATGGGAGTAAGAGGTAATTATAAAAATCATCCGGCAGGAACACACAAGACTTATAAGTTGGATGATGGAAGAACTATCCAGGGTGGTTATTTATATAGTATTTATGATTTGTGCCGTTCTCATGAAGACGAATGGTCGCATATAGCCAAACGCCCGTGGCTGGCTGGCGGCATGATGTGGTCAGGATTTGAATATATTGGCGAATCCGATGGATGGCCGGTCGTAACGAGCCAGTTTGGCGTGTTTGATATAGCCCGTTTTAAAAAAGATGCCTACTATTATTATCTGCAGGAATGGACAAAGAAACCGATGGTGCATATATTCCCTGACTGGACATGGGATAAAAAAGATTCAATCATTCATGTCTGGTGCTATTCCAATTGTGATAAAGTAGAATTGTTCTTAAACGGGAAATCGCTGGGTACTAAAAATAAGGTACCACTTAGCCATATCGAATGGGAAGTTCCTTATGAGCCGGGCATTTTGGAAGCAAAAGGATATGATGACGGAAAACTTATTGCACAAACAGAAATAAGAACTGCGGGTAAACCATATCGGCTAACTGCCAAAGCAGATAGCAGTGTTATCAAAGCGAATGGAACAGACCTTAGCTTTATTATGATTAAAGTTTGTGATAAAAACGGCACTCTCATTCCTCATGCAGACAATCTGATCAACGTAAAAGTGACCGGAGGAAAGCTGTTGGGTCTCTGTTCCGGCAATCCGGTAAGTCATGTTGATCCTGCATCAACATGGATGAAGGCATTTAATGGCAAGCTGCTTGCAATAATTCAGAGCTATGACCATCAGGGAAAAACAGTGATCAAAGTAAGCTCAGAAGATTTAGTACCAGGCACAGTAATGGTGAAAGCGGAATGAAAAAATAATAATTCCTTCCACCCTTCTGTCATTCAAAAATGCCTCAAAATGAATTTGCTGTAATACGGACCAAACTTTAAACCTGGCTACCGGCAGGCATCAGTCCTTTAACGATTTTTGTTAAATCGGAAAGTTCCTCCTGAAGATGATCATTGCATTTTCGTAAAAAGGCTCTTTCAGTATCCAAATTAAGAAGACGATGATCCTCTTTTTTAAGCTTCTCAAGAATTTCCTCCTGCTTGTCTAAAAGGGAATAAATTTCTTCTTCTAACTTTTCTTCAATGGCATCCGGATTTGTATTTTTCATATATTGGGGTTTTAATGGTCATACATCCAAATCATCTTCAGCCACAAATTAAGAACTTGTAAACTCACGTTCACGTGTTATAAAGGTAAATAAATAAATATTGATGTAAAAAAGTTTTTAATTTGAATAATTAAAAGATAATGGGCTCTGTATTTCGTCTGGGTTTTGAAAAACAACGCTTTATTCATTCGTAATGATACTCAATCGTTTGAGTGAGATTATTTAAAAAATCTACAGCTCTCACCCGTAAAAAGTCCTGCTTATTTTTTTACATTTGTCCGGTTATCTTGCAAAACTTATAATTTACAATGTAGATTTCACTTTTCATTTCATATAAAAAAGATGCAAAAGTTTCTATTCCTTTTAACCTGCAGTCTTATCCTTTTTACTGATGTCTGTCTTGCACAACCAGGTAAAAAAGAGATACTAAAATACAATCGGCCCAACATCATTTATGTGCTTGCAGATGATCTGGGCTATGGAGACATTGGGCCTTTTGGGCAAAAGAAAATCGAGACACCCAACATTGATGCCCTTGCAAAAGAAGGCATGATATTTACTCAACATTATGCTTTGCCTGTATGTGCCCCCTCGCGTTATTCTTTAATGACCGGATTAAATTCGGGACATGCCTACATACGAGGCAACGATGAATGGGCAGAACGCGGCGATGTATGGAGCTTTAAAGCCATGGAAGCTAACCCCGCGCTGGAAGGCCAATTGCCTATTCTCGATTCGACGATCACGATTGCCAAAATATTAAAGAAGGCGGGATACCAAACAGCCCTTGTGGGCAAATGGGGATTAGGCGGACCCTTCACCACAGGAATTCCGAATAATCAGGGATTCGACTATTTCTTTGGTTTTTTATGCCAGCGTGAAGATCATAATTACTATGCAGGACATTTATGGGAAAATACCTTGCGGATTCCGTTAAATAACAAAGTGATGAACCCTAATATAAAATTCCCCTCCAATCTTGATCCAATGGATCCGAAGAATTATACGGCATATTCCCAAAATGATTATTCACCTAAATTTATAATTAAAGCCGCATTACAGTTTATCAGGAGAAATAAAGATCACCCCTTCTTCCTTTATTTTGCCAGTCCCTTGCCACATGCTTCTTTGCAGGCTCCGGAAAAATGGGTGGATTATTATTTGAAAAAATTCGGTACGGAGGAAAAACCATTTTTAGGAGGTGGCTATGTACCTGTTCGTTATCCACATGCCACCAGAGCCGCAATGGTTTCTTTATTAGATGAGCATGTGGGAGAAATCGTGAAAGAGTTAAAAGATTTAGGTATTTACAAAAATACCATTATTATTTTCACAGGTGACAACGGCACGACCTATGAAGGTGGAACAGACGGACCATTTTTTGACAGCGGCGGGCCTTTGAAAAGCGCTTACGGATGGGGGAAAGGATTTTTATACGAAGGCGGCATCAGAGAACCCTTTGTTATCTCATGGCCTGACAGAATCAAGCCGGGAACAAAATCAGATTTAATGTCTGCAGAATGGGATTTCGTCCCGACAATATGCCGGATAATCGGGGTAAAGCCACCATCAGACATTCAGGGCATCAGTTATTTGCCTGCTTTGTTAAATCATCCGGATAAACAAAAAAAGCATCCTTATTTATACTGGGAATTCCCGGGCTATGGAGGACAACAGGCAGTGCGCATAGGCAAATGGAAAGGAATTATTTTTGATGAACAAAATGGAAATACAACCATGAAGCTCTTTGATCTGGATAATGATATACAAGAGCAGCATGATGTGGCTGCGGAACATCCTGATATGGTGAAAAAGATGGAGGAAATCATGAAGAAGGAACATACTGTTCCAATAGTGGATGCATTTAGGATAAAGGCACTAAGAACGAACAAGGAATGACGAACCTGCCTTTGCCGGCAGGCAGGCATGGAATGATGAACAAGGAATGATGAACAAGGAATGATGAACAAGGAATGGTGAGCAAGGAATGATGAACAGGGAATGATGAACAAGGAATAATGAATGACGAACAGGGAATGATGAATAGGGAATGATGAACAGGGAATAATGAACAAGGAATGATGAACCTGCCTTTGCCGGCAGGCAGGCAGGGAATGATGAAGAGTTTTATAGATCTAAAATCATGATTCGATGTTCATTATTTGATATTCAAATTATTGTACAGGGATAACGAACACTGATTAACGAATGATGAAGTCCGAAGATTAGTTACTTCTAAAATCATGATTCGATGTTCATTATTTGATATTCAAATTATTGTACAGGGATAACGAACACTGATTAACG
>SCQV01000232.1 GCA_004299085.1 Chitinophagaceae bacterium
GCTAAGGGAACTAAGTATTTCTTCTTCTGTTCTTCAGTGCCATATTCTTCCAATCCCCAGCATACTAAAGAATTATTCACGCTCATGCAAACGGCTGCAGAAGCGTCAATCTTAGCGATCTCTTCCATGGCAAGCACATAGGATATAGTATCCATCCCCGCGCCACCGTGTTCAGCTTTTACCATAATGCCCATAAAGCCGAGCTCACCTAATTTTTTAATTTGTTCCGCAGGAAATTTCTGGAGCTCGTCCCTTTCTATTACACCCGGCAATAATTCGTTTTGTGCAAATTCACGCGCTGCCTGACGTATCATCTGTTGCTCTTCTGTTAATGTAAAATCCATATTATCCTTTTAATTATCTTACAAATCTAAGGCATTGGGGAATGGGAAGCGGTATATTTAAATAAAATACAAGCCATCTATGTAAAAGAAATTTATTTATGAAATAATATAACAACGCTTCTTGTTTCTTGAATATCATTCAATATACTTTCTTTCTGTTATATGAAACATCAATCTATGTCAGGCGCTTCTTTGGCATGCCATCCTAAAATCCTGTATGTTTGTCAATATGAAGAATATAAAGATTATTGAGGTAAAATCAGAAATCGGAGCAGGCACCCGCGGAGCGAGCTTAGGAGTGGATGCCATTAAAATTGCTGCGCTTGATTTTATGAGTAATTTTTTTGTGCATTTCCCTACTGAAAATATTGAGACGGAAAATAAGCTGTTATTTGAACCTATTGAATCTCCTTATGCCAAGCGTATTAAAGGAATCATTACCATGTATGAACGGGTAAGCAAAAGCGTCTGTGAAACGTTGAAGGCAAATTGGTTCCCGGTGGTTTTATCCGGTGATCATAGTACGGCGGGCGGCACTATTGCCGGCATCAAAATGGCGCACCCAAAAGGCAAACTGGGCGTAATATGGATAGATGCGCATGCAGATTTACATACTCCTTATACTACCCCTTCGGGAAATGTACATGGGATGCCTTTGGCTGCGGCCCTCAATGAAGATAATCCCGATTGCGGCCTTCACGAGTTGGATGAACAGACCGTCAAACAATGGAATCAGTTGAAGCATACCGGTAAGATCACACAAAAAGTCTTACCTGAAGATGTTGTTTTTATTTCCTTGCGGGATTATGAAAAAGAAGAAGAGCATTTGATAAAGAAGTATGGTATGAAAGTATTTTCTACCACGGAAGTAAGAAGGAAAGGTCCGGAAAATATTGCCCGCGCTGTCATTCGTTATTTGAAAGACTGTGATTTAATTTATCTGTCCTTTGATGTGGACAGTCTGGATGCTTCTATCTCCAAAGGTACCGGAACACCCGTAAGCAATGGATTGCGTGAGAGAGAAGCGGAGGATCTTATTTCAAAATTCATGCAACACCGGAAATTGTGCTGTTTTGAAATCACAGAAGTAAATCCAACCTTAGATAAAGAAAACCTCATGGCGGAAATTGCTTTTAATATTCTTCAACGAAGCGTGAATGTGCTGATGATGAATTGACGTTGTTTCAGAGTTGTTTCGGGGTTGTTTCAGGATTGTTTCAGAATTGTTTAGTACTAATAAACATGGAACATTGGAACATGAAACATTGGAACCATCACCTCAGGCGAGGCAAGTTTGGAACATGGAACGTGAAACAAAAACTAACGCAGATCCACCACCTCTACTCCAGGATAATTTGCTTTATTAAAAGCAAAATCAGCCTCTGCAGCAGGCGCATTGGGCATAAACTTTTCTACTTCATAGATATAGCGGTTGCCGCCTTTCTCGTATATTTCCGTGCTGACCACATTCTTGTTCTGCTTATCTATCAGAATGATTACTTTAAAATAAGGCTTTGATTTATCCAATGGCGTCATCTCAATCACGTCCACCGGACGGTTATGAAATTTTGAAGTGGCGCGTAAGCGGTAAAGAAAATCTTTATCATAAAAATCATTAAACAAGCTTTCGGGAGATATGGAACCGGGTTTAGGCTGATAATTATTAACCTGCACTTCTTTAGTGTCTTTATTATAAGTCCATATCGTTTTGCCATTACAGAAAATTTCCTGACCGGCCAATTGGACATTGAATTGATTTCCTTTCAGTAAAATGCTGCCTTTTTTTGTATCCAGCACTTTATTTGACGTGTTAGACACTTTTAATAAAAAATCTGCTTTAGCACTTTTATAGGATTTGAATTTTTTGCTCGCAGCATCTAAAATGGCTTTGGCATCCGACCCGCTTTGACCGAAAGAGGTCATCTTTTGTGCGTAAACAGATTGAACTGCAGTCAATAGTAAAAAAAGAAAAGGTACCAGGCATCTCTTTACCATATTGATTGAATGTTTAATCAGTGTTTCTCTTAATTTCATGTACTTTAGTTTTTTAGACAAATATCCTGCCAGCAGGTTTAATCAGATTATTGTTAAATCATCTGTTGCAGGATTTCCTGCAGTTCCGGTTCGGTCTTCACCAGCACTTCACGGGCTTTGCTGCCGGCGTTAGCGCCGACTATTCCTGCTGCTTCCAATTGATCCATCAGCCTTCCGGCGCGGTTATAACCCAGCTTCATTCTTCTTTGCAAAAGAGAAGTAGAACCTTGTTGAGTTGCTACTATTACCTGGGCAGCTTCCACAAACAATGGATCTTTTTCCCCGCCATATTCACGCTTTTCCATTTCTTTCTCGTCCACGTATTCGGGCAACATAAATGGCTGCGGGTAACCTTTTTGATCTGATATGAAGGTTACCACATTTTCTACTTCCGGCGTGTCCACGAAGGCACATTGCAATCGCGTAAGATCGCCGTTATAAGAGATCAGCATATCTCCTTTTCCGATAAGCTGCTCTGCTCCGCCGGCATCCAATATTGTTCTGGAATCCACTTTGGAGCTGACTTTGAATGCCACTCTTGCCGGGAAGTTCGCTTTAATCACGCCGGTGATAATATTAACGGATGGCCTTTGCGTAGCAATGATTAGATGAATGCCCACAGCCCGCGCTAACTGTGCCAGCCGCGCTATCGGCATCTCCACTTCCTTGCCTGCCGTCATAATTAAATCGGCAAATTCATCAATGACCAGTACCAGAAAAGGTAAATATTGATGGCCATCCTTTGGATTCAGCCTGCGATGGACGAATTTATCATTATACTCTTTAATATTCCTTACCCCGGCGTCTTTAAGCAAATCATAGCGGTTGTCCATTTCGATACAAAGCGCATTGAGCGTGTGAACTACCTTCTTAGTATCTGTAATAATGGACTCCTCTTCTCCCGGAAGCTTGGCGAGAAAATATTTCTCTATCACACGGTAAATGGAAAGTTCTACTTTCTTAGGATCAACCAATATGAATTTTAGTTGTGAAGGATGCTTTTTGTATAATAAAGAAACCAGGATAGCATTGATTCCAACTGATTTCCCCTGACCGGTAGCACCCGCCATCAGCAGGTGAGGCATGGCGGTCAAATCCACAATAAAATTTTCATTATCAATTTTCTTTCCTAATGCGATAGGAAGCAGCATGCGGCTGTTTTGAAATTTGTCGGACGCCAGCAAAGTTTTCATGGAAACAATGCTCCGTTTCACATTCGGCACTTCTATGCCAATGGTTCCTTTTCCAGGAATAGGTGCAATAATGCGGATGCCGAGCGCAGCCAGGCTCAAGGCGATATCATCCTCCAGATTACGAATGCGTGAAATGCGGATTCCGGCGGCAGGCACAATTTCATAAAGCGTTACAGTCGGGCCGACCGTTGCCGTGATTTTCTGAATAGTAATATCATAATTATTCAGCGTTTCGATAATCTGACGTTTGTTATTCTCCAACTCTTCGCTGTCATGCACAATTTTATCGCCGCCGTAATTTTCAAGCAAATCAAAAGTAGGGTAGCGGTAGTCCTGCAAATCAAGCGTAGGCTCGTACAAACCTTGCTCTTTTACCAGTTTGGCTGCTTTTTCGGGAATATTTTTGGGTTCCTCTTCATGCACCGGATTTATTTCCAATGCCAATTCTTCGGGAGAAGAAACAGGTTTTTGTCTTTTATTAGCAGCCGCAGGTTCGGGGTTAACGGGTGGTTCGGGCTCTACTTCATTCGTGTCATTTTTAGATGGGATATTTTCTTTAATGGACAAGCTCATTGGTATAGAACTATCCTCCTTTTGATCTTCAGGCAACGGATCCCTGCCCAACGGTTGTGGAACTACTTCCTGCTCACTATTGGCGGTATCGTCTATTCCGGGAGAATAAGATGCTGTCGCCGCAGATTTCATCCTTTTTCTTAAGGAATGAGGAATACGAAAGTCAAAATTATATTTCCAGACCAAAAATGCCAGTGCACAGACTAAAATCAAGAGTGAAGTTCCCAATTGACCCAGAAACCCGGTCAGCCAATGACTAATCATATTTCCCATGGCCCCGCCCCAGGGAAAGGAAGCCGCGTGAAATATGAATGCAAAAGCCGTACTGAGAAAAATAAGCCCGAAGATGATATACCGTATATTCCTGCCGATTTTGAAAATCCTGCGGCCGGTCATGCTGTTTACGCCGAGAATGAGAAACAAATAACAAAAAAGAAAGGATGCAATTCCGGCCCCGTTAAAAAAGAATAAATGGGAAGTATAAGCGCCGAGCCTTCCTAATAAATTTTGCACATTGCCGGATTCATTAAAAAATACATCCGAAAAATTATTGGAAATGATTTTCTGGTCTGCTTTCCATGTGTATAAGTAGGAGATAAAAGCAATGAACAGAAAAGCAGCCATGAGCAGGCATATCATACCCGCGACCTTGTGCGTGCGCTCATCTTTCACAAAGGATTTTACGTTCACGTCAGGCTCTTTATCCTTTTTCATCACCGAATCACTTTTAGGAGCGGGTTTCGGCTTAGTGGATTTTAACTGGTTAGCTGGCATAATTAAGTGGCAAAGGTAAGAATTAGGTTGTCTAATTCATCATATCGAGGCTAAGTCTTATATTGAGGTGCTGGAAATTTTTAATAAACTAAGTTTTACCCAATAAGGGCATCCTGATTGTAAAAAGAATAAGGTTCACTATTAGAGACAGGCTCCTTATGAGCCGCCTGAATAGACAATGCTTTCAGCAAGTAAACCCGGTAACACCGGTAAGAGATAAGACACGCTCAGTGCGGCTCAGAAACAGGCCGTTCTTATGGAATGGATAATGCTATTCGTATTCTTTCGTTGTGATAAGCCCTGTGAGATGGGAAAAGGAGGCAAGCCTTGTATCAACTGATAGGGCTATCCAATTCACTCAAAATATGGGTACCTCAAAATAAGATTTTCAATGTTTCCTAAAGAATAATAAAAGACGGAAGGGTGCATTTAATGCTTTTGCAAGCAGGGGGCTCCCATGGAAACGCCATGTTTTACTACCCCTGTCTCTTTTTGCTATTAAGGACTGTCGGGGTGTTTTCCCGGATTCCTTTAGATAGCCTTTTGAAATCCTGCCATACCGGGCGGTGATAAGAAAATAAAAGTTTGAAAAAAATTTGTTTCCTAACGAATTAGTTTTATTTTTGCACTGAAACACACATTTTTTTATTATTCATTTTAAAATCTTAATGTACAATGAAATCATTAACAAGGGCAGAAGAAGAAATCATGCAATCGCTTTGGAAGCTTAAAAAAGCTTTCGTTAAAGAAATTATCGAAGGATTGCCGAGTCCCAAACCTCACTACAACACCGTTTCCACTATTACCGGAATTCTGGTTGAAAAGGGATTTGTGAGCTATAAGGCTTACGGAAGATCTTATCAGTATTTCCCTACTGTTACCAAAGAAGAGTATTCCAAGCGTACCATGAAAAAATATCTGAAAGGATATTTTGACGGATCTTTTGCCAACATGGTATCTTATTTTGCAAAACAAAAAGACGTGAATTTACAAGAAGTAGAAGATGCATTAAAGGAGATCAAAAAATCACAAAAAGGTGGAAAATGATCCCTCTTTCCATATATGCGCTGAAAGTAATTTTCATTTCCGGTTTTCTTTTCGGGTATTATTATCTCGTTCTCCGGAATGGACGCTTTCATGAATGGAACCGCTATTACCTGATCCTAAGCGTTTTAATATCCCTATCACTTCCGTTCGTCAAATGGGCGGCGCTTTTTTCAGGTTATAGCGGCTCCGGACGCATATATGAAGCGGGGCTGCAAAGTTTCGCGTTCAGCGCTTCTGGACGTACTTCTTCTTCTACAGGCTGGGGTTGGACAACCTGGGCCGTGGTGCTATACGCACTTTTCTCTTTCATATTTATTTGCTCTCTGATTTCCGGCATGTTAAAGATTCGCCAGCGGATCCGGCAGGGCGAAAAACAGAAATTCACTCTTTTTACCTTAGTCAGGCATCCGAAAATTGAAAGCCCTTTTTCATTCTTTCGCTTTATTTTCTGGAATGACCTGCTTGCTTTAGAATCGCCAGAAGGAAGCCACATTTTCAGACATGAGCTGGCGCATGTAAAAGAAAAACATTCAGCAGATAAGCTGCTGATGGAAATAATTATTGCGTTGTTTTGGATAAACCCTTTTTTCCATCTTATTCGAAAAGAATTGCATCTTATTCATGAGTTCATTGCGGACCGCCGGGCTTGTCATGACAATGCCGGTATTGAATCTCCCGGTTATCTTTCCCCACAGGATTATGCGGGTTTATTGGTGAAGCTATGTATGCGAACGAATAATTTCGGAGGTGCTAATCATTTTTTCCATAAGCAGCTCACCCGCCGTGTGCGAATGCTGGTAAGAAATAACAGGCCGCGCTTTACCTATATCAAGCGTGTGATGGCCATACCTTTGACATTGGCAGTTGCTTTATTCTTTGTTTTCTTGCAAAGCCCGTCAAAAGCAGACACTTCGTCTCCGTTACAAACAGTTTCATCCGCTATAAAAGGATCAACTTTTGCTGCAGTGAAAAGTATTTTGCCTAAAAAAGAAGTTGAATTGATAAAGCCTGAAACAAAGAAACAAGAACCAGTCCACTCCTCAGGCATAGACATTTCCGAACCCGCATCACCGGTATTAAAGAACGTTGGGCAGCGATTGCTAAATTATATCACCGGTTCTAAAGTAAAAGATGTTGGAACGACACCTCCAAAGGTGTTCAAGTTCGTGGAACAAATGCCTTCATTCCCCGGTGGTGAAGATGCATTGTTGAAATATCTTTCCAGCCATGTTCATTATCCGGATTCTGCCATTGAAAACGATATTCAGGGAACAGTAGTTGTTCGATTTAATATGAATCCTGATGGGCATATAAGTAATGTTACCACCGTTTCAAAACCATTAGGCGGCGGTTTGGAAGAAGAAGCTATGCGTGTAGTAAAAAATATGCCTGACTGGATTGCTGGGAAACAAAATGGCAGAAAAGTGATTGTACAATATTCTTTGCCGGTGCGGTTTGTACTGCAAGGAAATACAGAAAAAGCTGCAGTTACACATTCTCAAAATGAACCTCCACCACCTCCGCCGCCTTCTGCCTCTCCGTCTTCTTTTTCTCCAACTAAAAATACAAGCAATACTTCAAATAAAGTTTTCAAGTTTGTACAACAAATGCCATACTTCCCTGGTGGAGAAGATGCTTTGATGCAATTCCTCCATGACCACATTCATTATCCCGCAGTTGCCCGTGAAAACGGTATTCAGGGAACGGTGATACTACAATTCATTGTTGGCACAGATGGTAAGTTACGGGATATAGCCACTGTCAGCACACCTTTAGGTGGCGGACTGGAAGAAGAAGCTGTCCGTGTAACCAAAGAAATGCCGTCCTGGAATCCGGGTATGCAAAACGGTAAAAAAGTGGATGTACAATATACCTTTCCTGTCAGATTTGTATTACAATAGGTTTTTGTAAAAAAGTTATTTTTCAAAAAACTTTTTTATTGATAAATTGTACTATATTTATAGTTACGAACCTAAACTAATAATATATGAAAAAGCTAAAATCAATAAGGAAATGCCTGTCAGGAAAGAGCTGGATTGTTGCCACAATTTTGCTGATATTTTCCCTATGCAGCTATCTGCAAAGCAATGGGCAGACAGGCTCTATAGCTGATACGGTCTTGCCAAAGTCAATTCAGATAACGAAGAAAAATGGCCGGTTTACTACCATCATTCACCTGAATAATGGCCAAATTGTGAAATTAAATGATTCACAGACCCGTTCCTTCATTAATCAATCATTTGAGGCTCAACCCAAGGTATTCATGTTTGTACAGCAAATGCCTTCTTTTCCGGGTGGAGAGGATGCTTTGACGAAATATCTGAGCGATAATATTCATTATCCTAAGGCTTTAGGGAAAAATGCCATTCAGACAACGGTGGTCGTTCAATTCATTGTGAATCCCAATGGTAAACTAAGTGATATACATACTATTAGCAGGAAATTAGGGAATAGTTTAGAAGGTGAAGCTATCCGTCTTGTTAAAGGAATGCCTAACTGGATACCCGGTAAGCAAGATGGAAAAACAGTGTATGTTCGGTACAGCCTGCCAATAAGAATTGAATTGCAATAAAAGAAATAGATAGATATCATGTGACTAATATTGTCAGTCTTCATGTAGCAGTTAATTATTCCATATAGTTATGAAACCTAAATTCCAGTTGTTATTGTTATTCTTCATGATAACAGTTTCGGCGTTTGCACAAACGCAACAAGTAGATACATTCAATATTGGAGATACTGCACCAGCCATAAAAGTAAGCAGATGGGTTAAGGGAGCACCAGTTCAGCGTTTTGAAAAAGGGAAAGTATATGTGCTGGATTTCTGGGCAACCTGATGTGCACCCTGCAGAGCTTCACTGCCTTATCTGTCTGATCTTACACGGAAATACAAAGGCAAGGTATCTTTTATCGGTATGGATGTTTTGGAAGATGATACGATATCAGGTCCTTATGTAGCAATAAGAGGAAAAGTCTTGATAAAGAAAATAACTACTTTTGTTGACTCCATGGGAGACAAGATGGATTTCCGCGTAGCTATGGATGATGGTAATTTCATGTACAATCATTGGGTGAAAGCCTTTGGTGGGAATGGTATTCCAACTGATTTTGTAGTGAACAGGCAGGGGAAGATAGCCTGGATAGGAAATCCTGTGGATATGGAAGCAGCATTACCAAAAATATTAGACAATAGATGGGATATAAAAAGAGCCAGGGCAAAAAGAATATCCGGCCAACGTTTTGATGAACTGGATAGCAGGATAGGAGATTCGTTGTCTTCATTAAGGTTTAAATGGAATAACCTGGATGACAAGGAAATATATGATTCCCTTCTCACAGCGATTCATCAGATTATTAAAAAGTATCCAGGTTTAAAGTACTCTCCGGGCTTAGCTTCTGTTACGTTTTATACGCTACTTGTAACAAATCCGGCTAAGGCCTATGAATATGGCGAGCAAACAATCAGTCATCATCAGGATGAGGGTATCTATTCCATTTGGCAAAGCATTAAGTATTATAGCGGTCCGCATAAGCTTCCGGGATATATTTATGGATTAGGGGCTGACCTCTACCTGGCTATCCTGGATAATACAAGTCCTGTTTATAAAGGAATTTCGGACACGCCGGATATTTATCACACTATGGCGGCCTGGTACCGGTTAGCAGGAGACACGGTGAAAGCGAAAGAAGCGGAGGAAAAGTCATACAACACTACCATTGTTCAGATATTTAAGGATAAGAATGATACCGCCTCATCTGACGTTTTGCTCTATGATGATTATGCTTTAGGAGACAGCACTTTAATTCCCTCTGTAGTTATTGATAATAAGAATAGCTCAGAAAGAATATACAAATTGTATCTTGACTTTGAAAACCGTGCGACCTTCGCAGTGGGAAGAAAGCAACCCACTTATTGGCATATTCAGCCGGGCGATAGTTTGGCTTTCGAAGAAGAAATCGCTCATAATGGCACTTCGGATTCGGAAATAAATTTCAAAATACTAACTAAAGCCGGGCTAAAGCTACCCAATCTGTCTGCAGAAACGGATTTCCTCAATCTTCCGCCGGGCTTACGTATGGCTACGAGTTTAATCGCAATGACTATGCTGATTCAACATCTTATTCAGAGCTAAAGAGGGCATTTAACACAGATGAAATAAAAAAGAAAGCTCAGGCTGCTACTACAGCATATATAAGGAGAAATCCGCTGTACTCAGGCTCCAGCGACAAGAAGAAATACCTGGAAAGTTGGTTTGCACAAATGATTTTTCGGAATAATGAAACTATTTCAGTGCTAAAATACCGTGACCTTTTCAATAAGGATTCTCTTCTTCAGAAAAGAATGGATAGTAGTATTCTGGCACTCGCAGCAGATATGGATCAACAGGCTCAAATAAAAACAATTCATTATTGGTTGGCGATAAGAAATATTTATGACGATATATTGAGTCCAATGGCTGATAGCTATCAATATCATGTTGATTCTTTAGAAGAAATACTAAAACCATTTGATGATACCACCCGTCAGTATATTGGGTTAACCATGCTGGGAGATAGCAGCAGCTCTCTGATTAATGATAATTTGGCATGGACTGCGGTGGCGAGTAAAATAGATTTTGGAGAATTTCAACCTTATTTAAAAAAATATGTAAGTCGAAAATTTATGCTCGGGTCAAATTATCTGAATGTGGCGCTTCGCAGTGCCGGGCTTTATGATACTGCCATGCAGGAAATAACATTAGATTCCTTGATCAGGAGTACAAAACAACCGTTTCTGCTCTTAGACTTCTGTGGCACTTGGGATTCAGCCAGCATGAAACAAATAGCTGACTATTCAATGAATGAAAAATTGAATAACAG
>SCQV01000233.1 GCA_004299085.1 Chitinophagaceae bacterium
GTAATATCCTGCCCGGTAATTAAAAGATGAATATCATGCGTTCCTTCATAAGTAATGACGCTTTCCATGTTCATGATATGCCGCATAATGGGATATTCCCCGGTGATGCCCATTCCGCCTAATATTTGGCGCGATTCCCTTGCAATATTCACGGCAGTATAGCAGGCATTTCGTTTAGCCATAGAAACCTGTCCGGGAGATGCTTTCCCCTCATTTTTTAATACACCCAGCCGCCAGTTAAGCAGTTGGGCTTTGGTTATTTCAGTGATCATTTCAGCTAACTTTTTTTGTTGTAACTGAAAGGAGGCTATCGGCTTGTCGAACTGAATTCTTTCTTGCGCATATCGCAAAGCGGTATCATAACAATCCATCGCTGCCCCGATTGCACCCCAGGCGATGCCATAGCGTGCCGAATCCAGGCAACTCAAAGGCCCTTTCAATCCCTCCGCTCCGGGTAAAATATTTTCTTTAGGAACCTTTACATGATCAAAAACCAGTTCTCCGGTTGCACTGGCACGAAGACTCCATTTCCCTTTTGTTTCCGGCGTGGAAAAGCCTTCCATGCCCCGTTCTACAATAACCCCTTTAATTCTCTGCCGTTCATCTTTTGCCCACACTACCGCGATATCTGCAAAGGGCGCATTGGAAATCCACATTTTGGCACCTTGTAAAATCACATAATCTCCTTTATCTTCAAAATAGGTCACCATACCACTGGGGTCTGAGCCATGATCCGGCTCTGTTAGTCCGAAGCAACCCATTAATTCGCCTGTAGCCAGCTTATGCAGATATTTCTTTTTCTGTTCTTCACTGCCAAAGGTAAAAATAGGAAACATCACAAGAGAACCCTGCACCGATGCGGTGGAACGAATACCGCTGTCGCCACGTTCCAGTTCCTGCATCATTAATCCATAAGCGATATAATCCAACCCGGCGCCGCCATATTCGGCCGGAATAAAAGGACCAAAACAACCCGACTCTGCTAATCCTTTTAAAATCTGTTTCGGAAATTCTGCCCGCTGGCAATATTCTTCTATAATAGGTGAAACAGATTTTTTTACCCACTGCCTTACACTATCCCTGATCAGCTTATGCTCTTCAGTCAATAATTCATCTAATAAATAATAATCCGGCGATTGAAAAAGGTCTTGTGATGCCATACATTCCTTGCTTTGGTGAACAAACAACGAAAGTACGAAAGAAATCGAATGATGGCTTTGGAGGGAAGGCAAAAAATAAATTCAGACTATCAAATTGATCATAATAAATGGGAAAAGTGACTATTTTTTTTCAAATCCCATTTTAATTGGAGATTATTTTTTCAGATCCTGCCTGATTTTCCGTACAAAAGCCACAGACACCTCAGCGATATCGGCAGCCTGGGAATCAGTCATAGCCATTTTCAAGATTAGGTTTTTTACTACTTGGGCCTTGCCTTCCTCTCTACCTTCCTTTCTACCTTCCTTGATGCCTTCCTTGATGCCTTCTTCAATACCCTCTTTGATACCAAGTTGACGACCTTCTTCGCGGCCTTCTTCCAGTAATGTCTTTTTTATGGCATATTCATCCCATATTGCCATCATGTCTTTTTCGTATTTCATAAAATCTTTTTTTGACAAATTAGATACTGAAGCAATATTAAACAGCTTCATAAAAATTCGCGAATTCAGTATTGCAGGAATTTTTTCCAACCGGCTCATGTTTTTCAACACAAAGACCCACTTATCTATTCCTGTTCTTAACTCCTGTTCGCTTTTTACAAATTTAGGAATTTCTATGAAAATCCATTCCAGTTTTTTGTAAAAAACCTTACCTGAATTCTCGTATGCCAAGTGCACTCTTTGCAGATATTCTCCCGGTATGGAATCTTCCAAGAAAAAATCCATTAAACCGATAAAGTAAACTTCTTTCAACGAATAATCCCACAGTTTGCCTTGTGGTACCTGATCGTGTATAAGTCTGGAACTATAATAAATGGCTCTATCCTTGAAATATCCTTGCCGGATACGCTGTACTTCAATAATAAACTGTTCTCCCTCTGCTCCGGTACAAGTAAGATCGAATATTGCTTTGCGGCTTCCAGCCAGCGGACCCTGCTTCTCGTTATTGTCATAAGTAAGGTCTTTTACAACCTTTCTTCCCTGGAATAACTCGTTTAGAAAATCAATCAATAATTCTTTGACCGGCTCACTCCCGAACAATCGTTTAAAGCCAAAATCACTGAGAGGATCGATATAATCACCAATCTCAATTTTGGGTTTATGGGAAGTAATTTTTCTCATAAGGCGGATTTAATTCTTTAAAGATATGTAAAACCAACATACCCTACCGAATTAATTTTTTTATTAATAAATTATTCATTATCTTTCCTAAAAGCTTTAATTAACCGTCTTTAAAAGTCCTGCCTATGAAACATTTCTTCTGTTTCTCAGTCTCCTTGCTTTTATTCTTGCCCATCATCGCCACTCAGGTATATGCGCAGACTAAGATATTGGGTATTATAACCGATAAAAGCACTGGAATTCCCATCAGCAGTGTTACGATTCTTATACCAGCAACTGCTGAAGGTACCTTTACGGATGATCAGGGCAAATTCGTGCTCACTACGAGTCATCAATTACCGGTAAACTTAGTTATTTCTGCTATAGGCTATAGTTCAGACACCATTGTGATTAATAAAAGTAACGCCGCTTTACAAATAACGCTTTCACCTTCAGAAGTATTGGGAAGGGAAATCGTGGTTGCTGCCAGCCGTGTACCCGAAAGTATCCTGAAATCTCCGGTATCTATCGAACATATCGGTTTGCAAACCATACGGCAAACACCCGCGTCCAGCTATTATGATATTATCGGAAACATAAAAGGAGTCAATATGATTACCTCCGGATTACTTTTCAGCACACCCACTACCCGCGGTTTCGCCGGAAGCGGAAATACCGGCATGAATCAGTTTGTGGATGGAATGGATAATCAGTCACCAGGACTAAATTTCTCGGTAAGCAATGTAATCGGTATTTCCATATTGGATATTGATAATATGGAGTTGCTTCCCGGCGCATCTTCGGCTCTATACGGAGCCGGTGGTACCAACGGAACTTTGTTAATGACCAGCAAAGATCCCTTTCAGTATCAGGGATTAAGCGCTTTGGTAAAAGGAGGCGTCATGCACGTCAGTGATCCTGAGCACGGAGCCACTCCTTATCAGGAATATGC
>SCQV01000234.1 GCA_004299085.1 Chitinophagaceae bacterium
TAACACACCATTTTGAAACGATCGGACTGCGCACCATGCTGCTCAATGCCCGTGAAATATTCCGCAATAACGAAAGAGGACGTCTGATCCTGATCGCCATAGAAGATATTACGGAACATAAAAAAGCAAAAGAAGAATTGCGTGCTTCTGAAAGAAAATACCGCAAACTTTTTAACTCCATTGATGATGCTTTTTGTATTATTGAAATGATTTTTGATGATCAGGGTAAACCGGTAGATTTTCGCTGCATAAAAACGAACGATGCTTTTGTCCGGCATGCCACCATTCCGATGGCCGGTAAACGAATAAAGGAAGTGGTTCCTGATCTTGAGCAGTTTTGGATAGATCAATACGCGAAAGTGGCCAAAACAGGGGAAGTAATGCATTTAGAGGGTATCGTGGCAGGATTGGGCAATCAATGGTTTCAGACATCTGCTTTTCCGGTGGAGGGTGCCAACCGGGTGGGAATATTGTTTCAAAATGTAACGGCGCGTAAACTCCGGAAAGCTAATATCGCTTTTTTAGATGAGATTAGCGAAGGCATTATGCAGATGACCAGGCCGGAAGATATAATGAATACGGTATGTAAGAAAATGAGTAACCATTTGCATCTTGCCAGATGCCTTTTTGTCCGGGTGGCTGCCTCTCAGGATAAAGCCGTTGTCCTTCATGACTGGCATTTGCCGGAACTTCCCGGCCTTAACGGAGAAATGGTCATTTCACAATTCGTCAGCAAGGATTATTATCAGAAAAGCCGTTTCGGGGAAATCATTGTCGTTCAGGACGTCCATAAAAGCCCGATAGTTAATGGGCAACAATTGAAGGACCTGATGGGAGTTGCCTCTTTCGTCAATGTGCCGCTCCGTGTAAATGGAGAATGGCGTTTTACGGCAGGGATTTATGATACGGCGCCCCGCGACTGGCAGAAGGAGGATATTGAATTATTACGAGAACTGACATCGCGCATCTGGAAACGGTTGGAACAGATAAATATAGAAGAATCATTGCGGCAATCAGAGGAAAATTACCGCATGCTTGTTAACCAGGCTGTAGCCGGTATTTTTAAAGTAGATGTATCAGATCGCATTACTTTTGCCAATCACTATTTTTGTACAATGCTCGGTTATACCAAAGAAGAATTGTTACAAATGAATTTTGTTGATCTTATTTATGAAAAAGATAAGCAAAATCATAGAAATATGTTTAATGCGATGAAAGCATGTGGAAAAGAATATATTATTGAAAAGCGATTGATATGTAAAAACGGGAGCCTGATCTGGGTAAGAAACTATAATGCGCTTTTATATGAGCGGAAGGGCAGGTTTGGTGAAGCAATCATCATTTCTACAGATATTAACCATCTAAAAGCCATCGAAGAGCAAAAAGATGACTTCATCAGCATTGCCAGCCATGAGCTTAAGACCCCTTTAACCAGCATAAAAGGTTATGCGGAATTATTGAATGAGATGTTTGTCGAAGAGGGAGGAATAACCTCCGGCAAATTAATAACACAACTTAATGAACAAATAAACAGGCTGGTAAAGCTGGTAACCTCCCTGCTGGACACCAACCAGATTGCAAATGGTAAGCTGGAGCTGCATGGTGAAACCTTTGATTTGAATAGCCTCATTAAAGAGCAGATTACAAATGCCGCGATGATATCGGCAAAGCATTTGCTGATATTAAAAGGGGAAGGCGAGCTACCGGTGTATGCGGACCGTGAACGTATCGGACAGGTGCTCTCGAATCTTATTTCCAATGCCATCAAATATTCGCCGGAGGGTGGTGAAATCGTCATCACTTCGGAAAAGGACAATAACCAATTGAAGGTAAGCGTTTGTGATTCGGGGATAGGTATGTCGCAGGAGGTCCTTCAAAAAATATTTAGCCGGTTTTACCGTGGTGTAAAGGAAAACTATCCCGGATTTGGATTAGGATTGTATATTTCTATGGAAATAATAAAAAAACATCATGGAACGCTATCTGTAGAAAGTGAACAAGGAAAAGGATCCTTATTTTATTTTATATTGCCTGCTGCAAAGTTTGGTGAAGATAAACATGTTTTATGAAAAAGATCATTTTTGTGGATGACGATCTTGGTATCGCAGATATAGCAAAGCTGCTCTTTGAACGGGCAGGTTATGAAATTACCATATTTTTAAAGGGCGCACCTCTGATGACCCATCATGAATTGCCCGATCTTTACATCCTTGATAAGCGGTTGCCTGATATAGACGGATTAGAAATATGCCGCAAGCTCAAAAGCAACAAACACACAAAAAGCATCCCTGTGATCATGCTTTCTGCTAATCCGGATATCAAACGGCTGGCAAAATTGGCCGGCGCCGATAATGCCATAGAAAAACCTTTTAACCTGAACTCACTCAGAAGTATGGCAAAGCAATATACGGAGAAATAAAAATGACCCCAGAGGTATCTCCTGTTGCTGAGTCCGGATAAGTGCAATCCGCTCCATACAGGTACCAAAATATCTTCTATGAGAGCGCCACCTATTTAGGTGGCTGCTACATAGCCTGATTCGGATAAGGGTTTTTGTTCTTTTACAACCTGGATGCCGGCCACAGGCAGGGCAATATGCATCATGTCCCTTTTTTCTACTTTGATCCCTGCGGAGACGGTTGGTTATAACATCCACATCATTGAGTGCCCTTTTCCCCACTTGAGGTGTAAAGGCGATAAAAAATCTAACTAATGTAATAGTCGTCCCGCAGGGATCAAACATCATTCATTGTACGCTATTTCTAAAAGATAACTCACTTTACAGAAGCATCTTTTTTTCGGGGATCATCATGGC
>SCQV01000235.1 GCA_004299085.1 Chitinophagaceae bacterium
GCATAACTGTCCTCATTTTTTAAAGCTTCTCCCAGATAAACCTGCAGGACCTGCTGATGATCTATTTTAAAAACAAGTGCGACATGCTGCGTGCTGATGGTGATCAGGTCTTTTGGCTGGGCGTTGGAGATAAAATAAATACCACTTAGTAAGGCGGTAATAACGATAATTTTACGCATGATAGAACATTATACTGATAAGCGATTAATAAATTCAAAAATACAAAATACTTGGATGCATGCTCCTTTTCTTTTTACTTAATTTCAAGCCTTTTAAGAGCTTTTATCTAAGAGGAAACTTTTATCATTCATTGTTTTTTATTATTTACATTCTTTCAACTGGTCATTTTCAGGATAGCTGAATAAATTTGGCAAAAACCATCTCGCTTTATAAATTTTCATCCCTGATTGCTCAAAAATATTGTTTCCCTGTGTGCCCATTACTTCATCTGACCACCAGCTTACTTTCGGAATCATAATAATGATTGGCCATCCTGTCGGGCCTGCAGATACACTTTTAATATTTTTCAGATACTTAAATCTTGCCAGAGAGACATTCATTGTTTTCAGATCAATATAATACGCTGCTTCCGGATTGGTGAGGAACAAAGAATCCTGGCCATAAACAGGAAAAAGATCATGTGCCTCATCTCCCGGAAGCTGGAAGGTATCTTTAGGTATCAGATCGGGTTGTTTACAGTTGAAATTATATTGGAATTCATATAAATTATTTTCGCCTGCTGCCCATAATACATTTCGCTTTTTGTCCCAGACTACATTATGCGCAAAAGGTAACGGGATAACCTTTTTATAAATATTATTGGGGGATTCTGAAGTATCTACATGAAAAATTACCAGGCGATTATCCGTGCTGGATGCGGTTACGATGTTCCCATCAGGCAACAATTCGGATGAATGAGGATTTTTACCGGCATCAGCATAGAAAATTACTTTCTGGTCTGCAATACGAACCAATGCCACCCCCCCTCCTGATGCATTGATTAACAGATATTTCAGATTGTAAACAGGCTTAGCGTCATCGGGATTGGAAAACCAATGCTGGTCATTAACGTTGATATTGGATTGGTAAGGAGACCATGACCATACCGTTGCCCCTCCTCGCCCGGCATCTACTATATCTATGGCTGGCGCCGCCTGATCAGTTATTACAATACATTGCTTGCAATCTGCTACAGTAAGCGTGTCTCTATGAGGAGGTGTTACAGGAGGAGAAGACTGGTGGCCGGTGCCTTTAGTGCATTGTACTAATGCCAATAAGGCCACACAACTGCCTATGGTTGAAAGCGCCCTGGTTACTTGCCCCTTGATCATTTTAGTCCGATTTTTTCATTCTTCAATCCAGTTAATGGAAGTTACTTTTCTTTACTTATTTAGTATCCGGGGTTTTGCTTAAGATTTTTGTCTAAATCTAACTGTGCCTGCTGAATTGGCCACCAATAATCCCGGTTGGGATCAAATTTACGAACTTCTATCTCAGTGCTGTTATAGGTGTAAATAGGCGCATTCATGACTGAATCAGCAATCATCCAACGGCGGATATCATTGTAATAATATCCTTCACAGGCAAATTCAACTCTCCTTTCCTGTCTGATGGTTTGCCTCATTTCATCTTGTGTTAAGCCAGGCAGGATATCCGGCATTCCAGCTCTTTCACGTACCTGGTTGATCGCGCTATACACGGATGGTACTGGGCCAACAGCTTCATTTTCTGCCTCGGCATACATCAGCAAAATGTCTGCGTACCGAATAACTATATAATTCGTATAAGATTGCCCGCCTTTCAGATCACCCAATCCGGCAGGAGGGGCAGCAGAATCATAAATGCTGTATTTTTCTACACCATATCCCGTTATGGCAAAACGGCTCGGAGTTACTTTGCTTCCCATATATACATCACCAGGATAAACAATGGTGGCATATAAACGAGGGTCGCGATTCAGATAAGGATGATTGGAATCATAGCCGGAAAGCGGATCAGTAATAGCTAATCCGTTTTTCATTTCATAAGCCTGTGCTAAACCTAACAATGGAGCATTGGTATTGTATTGCTTGTCTATCAGATCAAATGAGTTACCTTCCAATGGATAAATAAATTGTACGTCAAATACGACTTCCTTATTATTTTCATTTTCAGGAAGGAATAAACCTCTGTAATTTGGAAAAAGGCCATAGCCGGTGTTGGCAGATGAACTAATGAGAGTTTCTAATGTGTCTGCAGCTGTTTGCCATCTGCTTTTATCATTGTTTGAATTGAATAAAGGGCTTGCTTCAAATAATAATACTTTGCTTTTCAAAGCCATCGCGGCTCCTCTTGTTGCTCTTCCAACATCCGTTGAACCCCATTTCCACGGTAATAAGGCTTCCGCGCTATCTAAATCGGTATAAATCTGTTTTACTACTTGTTCTCTTGGAGTACGGGAAAGAGTGTCTTGCGAAGCTGGATCAGGTGGATTTAAAATCAATGGTACATCTCCCCAATAAATTTCAAGATTGAAATAGAACAGGGCACGTAGGAAGAAGGCCTGACCTTTCATCTGAGCTATATCACTAGGATTCATTCCCGGCACTTTACTTACATTGACCAACAAAGTATTACATCTTCCAATACCGGCATAGCAATCATTCCACCGGCTTGTCAAAATACCCCCGGTGTTGGCAGACTGATTTCCTTCAGCAATAGAATTCCATCCATCCGAATTATCATAATTATAAGCATTAGGAGAAGCTGTTTCTTCCCAAAGCGGTGTGGCAGTGCCTCCGTACAGGCCCGCACTGGTTAAGACCGAATAGCATCCGCTTAAAGCAGCATCGGCAGCGGCTGGAGAATTCCAAAAATTAGAAGTTGA
Source organism: Chitinophagaceae bacterium (assembly GCA_004299085.1). Lineage (GTDB taxonomy): Bacteria > Bacteroidota > Bacteroidia > Chitinophagales > Chitinophagaceae > FW021-bin31. The sequence continues at coordinate 2,867 of SCQV01000235.1, forward strand.
ATATTCATAATTGGGGCTACTGTTTAACAAATTTTTATTACAGCTTGTAATGCCTGCAATGAAAAGAAGGAAGCCACCTGTAAAAAATATTTTTTTCATAATCGTAAATTTTCAGTTTAATTAAAAGGTTACATTTCCTCCGAAGCTGATTGTTTTCAGCATGGGATAATGGTACAGGGAGGATGCGTTATAAATGGCTTCCGGATCGCCTTCCTTGAATTTAGTAAACGTCAGCCAGTTTTCAGCGTTGATAAAAATGCTGATCTTAGGTATCTTCACTTTGTCCAGCCATCTTTTAGGCAAATCATAAGTGAGGGTAACGTTTTTCAGCCGTAAATAAGCAGCATTTTTTAACCAGAAAGTGGATGGAAGATAATTCTCCTTGCTTCCATAATTGGCTTCGGTGATAATGGGCAACTTTGCGTTTGGCCTGTCAGGAGTCCAGGAATCCGTTACCCATTCCCAGGTGGCGCCGGCGCCATTGTTAAGCGGATAGGCTAAATTGGCCGTCGGGGCCTCTAAAAATTTTCCGGTGCCTTGAAAATAGGCCGCCAGCGACAACCCTTTATACCCAGCATGAATACCAAACGAATAATTATACTTGGGAATGACGGAAGATTCATTCAGTATGATCCTGTCGCTGCCATTTATCTTACCATCTCCGTTGACATCCTTGTACTGCAGATAACCCGCTTTGGTGTCATTACTTTGGAAAGCACTCTTGGCTACTTCCTCATCACTTTGAAAAATCCCTGTGGCATCATATACATAAAAAGCGTCAATAGGATGGCCTGCTTCTGTGATGGTGGATAAATTAGTGCCGTAGTTATATAAAATCTGGCCACCCAGGCTGATTACTTTATTTTCATTATAAGCAACATTCCCTGAAATACTATAATGAAAAGCCCCTATATTATTTCTGTATTGCAACCCTATTTCGTAGCCAATATTACTGACAGTTCCTACGTTTTCAACCGGCCCGCCTAAATTTCCAACCTGGGCCGGAAGATTTACCGTTTCCAGAATACCTGTAGTCCATTTTTTATATAAATCCAAGGTAAAGATTAAGCGATCTTTCCATAAATCGGCATCTATTCCGAGATCGTAATCAGTAGTGGTCTCCCAGGATGTAGTGGGATCAGAGTAGTTCTTGACGGCGGCGCCTTGTGCCAATACGCCATTAGCGCCTCCAAAACTATAATATTCTCCCAGAGCTACATTACTTTGATAGGCATAAAGCGGTACTGCCTGATTTCCCAATTGTCCGACAGAAGCTCGTAATTTTAACAAGTCCACAAAGTTAACTCCTTTAAAAAAGGATTCTTTATCAATTCGCCATCCTGCCGATATACCAGGAAAAAAGCCCCATCTGCGTCCCGGCGCAAAGCGGGAAGACCCGTCAAAACGAAAGATGCCTTCTAACAGATATTTCCCTTCATAATTATAATTCAATCTTCCAAAATAGGACTCCAACGCTTCATAAGTTGAGTTGCCTGAAATGCTATTAAATATAGATCCCGCACTGAGAGCAGACAGAGTGGCATCCAAGTATCCTGTCATTTCTGCTTCAAAACTACCCGGTTTATAGTTATCAAAACTGGCGCCGAACATGGCGGCTACATTGTGCTTTTTCACAAAAGTATGCTGCCAGTTCAGGGTATTGTAAAAATGAAGATCCAGCTCATAATAATCTGTCTGGCTTGATCTTGGAGCTGTAGTTGGACTATTCCAGTTCATCATGGTTCCCGTCAAAGCCTGCTCTTTTACCATCTGTGGGATAAATATATTAAGTAAACCATCATATTTTGATATACCAAACTGTACGTTGTAGGTGATGTCAAAAGGTAGCTTGTATGTTGCGTTCAATGTAGTCAGGAATTCTTGTACCGTCTTTGTATAGCTCCCGTCATTCAAGATCATGGAAGGGTTTTCCCAGTTATTTCTCCCCGGTACGCGCAACCATGGGTAGCCCCAATTCCCATCTTTCAATGTATCTGGCATAACGGGCAGGGAGCGCATCAGATAATTCCAAAAGCTGCCGGTTGTATAAGAAGGTTCGGTATATTTACGATAATTGCCGTTTAAAGTTAGCCCCACTTTCAATCTATTTGTCACCTGCATAGAGGTATTGATACCTATATAATATTTATCGTTTTTATTCCCTGGACCTTTCATAACCCCATTTTGATCCAAATAACCGAGCGATAAACGGTAACTATATTTGTCGGTGCTGCCGGAAACGCTCAGGTCATGTTTTTGAATATAGCCGTTGTCTAATGCCTGCTTGAACCAATTAATAGCCGGATAATCCAATGGATCAGTTTTCATTCCTTGCTGATATTGTTGTATTTGATCCTGAGTAAAATACGGTGAGGTCTTGCCTTCATTAGCCGCAGCTTGGTTCATTAAATTCATATAAGTTATGGGATCCCAGATGGCATTGGGTAAAAAAGTGGGTTGTTGAATACCATAATAATAGCTGTAGTTCACATGTGCCTTACCACTTCCTTCTTTAGTGGTTATTAGGATTACTCCGTTGGCAGCTTTAGAACCATAAATAGCGGCTGAAGCATCTTTTAATATAGTGATGGTAGCAATATCATTGGGGTTAATTTCATCCATGGAATATTCCACTCCATTGACAAGCACTAAAGGGGCATTGCTGCTCAGCGTGCCCATGCCACGTATCAATACATTGGCCCTGTCCACCCCCGGCTGGCTGTTAGACATATTGACGAATAATCCGGGAATGCCATATAAAGCCTGACTGGCGTTACCGATGGGCTGTCCTGCCTTTTGTGACATATTTAAAGTACTGATAGCTCCCGTGAGATTTACTTTCTTTTCTGTGCCATAACCCACGACGACTAATTGGTTAAGTGCAGTGGTAGAGGGAGAGATAGTAATCGAAAAAGTAGTGTGGTTTTCTATGGGGATATCCTGGGTTTCATACCCGATAAACGATATTTCCAGTATGCCTTTCTCAGGCGCTTTCAACGAAAATCTCCCGTCTTCATCGGTTATCACACCATTGGTAGTGCCTTTCACCACTACCGAAACACCTGGCAGAGGTTCCCCTTTGGGTGATAAAACCCGGCCCCTGATGGGCCTTTGTTGCCCGACACCGGGAAGGGTGAACGCTGCCAGGCAAAAGAAACAAATCAGCAAGCTGAACACTGTCATTCTTTTCTTTTTTAAAGGTACTTTCAGGTTCATGATTAATTGTTTTTAGAAATTATTGGATTAAATGATTAATTAAGTTGCTGTAAATAATGAATAGTAAGTATTGCCTTTTTCAGTTTACGGCTGTCACTAAATATTCTGAAGCAAGCTTTGTAAATTCGCTTACCTGCTTTTCCGTCCATTCCTCATCTTTCTTCAATTCTTCCTTCATGATCTTTGCCACTGCCGGCGCCATACGAATCGCTGCTTTGGCATCAAGGAATAGCACACGGAATCTTCTGGCCAATATGTCTTCCACATTTCTCGCCATTTCATTTCGTACGGCCCATACAACTTCCGCATCAGTGAAGGGCCAGGCATCATCTATCCGCTTACCCAAATCAGGATTAGCTGAAATCATGGTCAGAATCTTTTCAGCATCTGTTCCGTACATTTTCAATACCTCCTCGGATTTTCCTTTATCGCTCCACCCATGTATTTTCAATGTGGAAGTGATACAGCGTTTATCCGGTAAGTTGCCAACCACGATGGCTTTATCCATCGTATCTTCCGCCATTTTACGGTAAGTGGTCCATTTTCCACCGGTGATAGTGATTAATCCTGTATCGCTTACCTGCAGTACGTGGTTACGTGAGATATCCTTCGTGTTTTTCTTGCCTGTAGCATGATCACTTGTGGGCAGAGCAAGAGGTCTTAACCCTGCAAAAACACTTAACACATCTTTTCTTGAGGGTGCTTCTTTTAAATATTTTTCAGCCGTACGAAGGATAAATTCTATTTCTTTATCCGAAGCTCTTGGCTCCAGGGTATGTTCTTCTAAAGGAGTATCTGTAGTCCCTGCCAGCAAATGACCATGCCAGGGAACCATAAATAAAACTCTGCCATCATCCGTTTTCGGAATCATTAAGGCATTTTCGTCCGTTTTTAGAAAGCGGGGGGGCAATACCAAATGTACCCCCTGGCTGGGTTTTACCGTTTTTTCCTCTATTCCCGTATCCATCCTGTGAATCTCGTCCACAAATACGCCCGTAGCATTTACCACAATACCGGCATGGATAGGGTATTCCGTCCCATTTTCTCTGTCAGTAGCGGTTACACCATTTATCTTTCCTTTTTCTCCTTTTAAAAGACCCGTAACCTTCATATAATTAAGCGCCGTCCCTCCCAGATCGTCGCAGGTTAATGCCAGGCTAATAGCCATGCGGGCATCATCAAACTGCCCGTCGTAATAAAGCACTCCGCCCTTCAGCCGGTCTCCTTTTATTCCAGGCATGCTTTCGATTACTTTCGCTTTGCTTAACCATTTTGCATGGCCAATTTGTTCTTTTCCCGCCATCCAGTCGTAAAGCTTCATCCCTGCCAGATATTTCATTTTCTCCCATGTATTAAAAACAGGGATAATAAAAGTCTGACGCCTGGCAAGCTGTGGCACATTTTTTAGAATGTATCCGCGTTCGCGCAGAGCTTCTCTCACCAACCTGATGTTTCCCTGAGCCAGATACCGTACCCCTCCGTGTACCAGCTTAGTGCTGCGGCTGGAAGTACCTTTGGCAAAATCCGCTTGTTCAAGTAAAAGCGTTTTAAACCCTCTTGATGCAGCGTCCACGGCTACACCCAATCCGGTAGCGCCACCGCCAATCACAATCATGTCCCATTTACCGGTCTCTTCAATTTCTTTTAGTGACGATTTTCTGTCCATACATCTTTCATATTTAGTCTTGCAAACGCTCTCACTTTCGATATAAACAATATATCCTGAAACAATAATTTACCTATATTTGAAATAATACGAAAGCAAATGTAATATACCAAAATTTCAAATGCAAACATTTTTATAAAAAATTCAAAAAAATTTCTCTTAACTATCTTATACTTTTGCATGATGCTATCTATCACAAGTCGCCATCAGTCCATCCTCAATAAATTGCAGGAAGAAGGATATGTGAATGTGCTTGACCTTTGCAAGGCATTGGATGTTTCGGCTGTCACCATCCGGAAAGATTTGAAATTACTGGAAGAAAAAGGGTTGCTTTTCCGCTCTCACGGCGGCGCCTCCATGCATAATCCCTATATTAATGAAAAGCCGGTGAATGAAAAGGAATACATCCGTTCGGAGGAAAAAATACGCATCGGAAAAGCGGCGGCACAACTTATACTCCCTGACGATACTTTTATCATCGCTTCAGGCACCACGGTATTGGCGCTGGCCAGGCATATAAAGCCGGTCGGAGGGCTGACGGCTATCACTGCCTCGCTGAATGTGGCGCTGGAACTGAATCGTCATCCGGAAATTGAAGTGCTGCAGTTGGGCGGCTCTCTTCGCAAAAGCTCTTTTTCAGTTGCCGGCTCATTCAGTGAAATGATGCTCGAAAATTTTTCCTGCAGCAAATTATTTCTCGGCATTGATGGGATAGATTTGGAATTTGGAATTAGTACAACTAATATTTTAGAAGCTCAGCTAAACCAAAAGATGATCTCCGCATCACAGAAAACAATTGTGCTGGCCGATTCCAGTAAATTCGGGCGGAGAGGTTTCGGAAAGATATGCAATCTGGATGAGTTGGATCAGATTATTACAGATAAAGAAGCGCCGGATCATGATGTAAAAGCTTTGGAAGAAATGGGAATCGAAGTAACAATGGTATAAAATACTTAATCTATGATCTATGATTTATGATCTATGATCTCTGAACATACATTGAGCATTGA
>SCQV01000236.1 GCA_004299085.1 Chitinophagaceae bacterium
AGCCATTCACCATACTTGGCATCGAAGATCACTTTGATGAACCCTTCGGTAGCACCTGCTGCAGTTGCTTTTCCGGAGGCGGATAGCGGGAATTTCCCCACTTTGATTTCATAGCCTGCATCCTTAGCAGCTTTTTCAGTATAACCTACAGAAGCAATTTCAGGAGAGCAATACGTACAGCCGGGAACGTTATTATAGTCCACAGGTTCCGGCTGATGCTTATATTTCTTTTCGTTGAAAGCAATATTTTCTACACACACTAAACCTTCTTTAGAGGCTACATGTGCCAACGCCTGCCCCGGAACACAGTCGCCTATTGCATAAATACCCGGTACATTCGTCTGATAATATTTATCAACCACTATTTTTCCTCTTTCGGTCTTGATACCTAAAGTTTCCAAACCAATATTTTCTATATTGGCAACTACGCCCACAGCGCTTAGCAAAATATCCGCTTCTAAGGTAACCTCGCCATCCTTTGTTTTCACTTTGGCTTTTACACCGTTTCCTGACGTATCCACACTAGTAACTTCAGAAGAAGTCATGATATCAATGCCTTTTTTCTTATATGATTTCTCTAATTCTTTAGAAACTTCTTCATCTTCTACAGGAACTATGCGTGGTAAAAATTCTACGATCGTCACCTTAGTCCCTATAGTGTTATAAAAATAACCAAATTCCACACCGATAGCGCCAGAACCTACAATGATCATGGATTTCGGTTGTTCGGGTAAAACCATCGCTTCACGGTAGCCAATAATTTTTTTGTGATCTATCTTCATGCTGGGTAGCTCTTTTGAACGGCCACCGGTAGCAACGATAATATGTTTGGCTTCGTGAACAGATGCTTTACCATCATTGCCGGTTACTTCCACTTTTCCTTTGGCCTGAAGTTTACCCGTTCCCGTCAGTACATCAATTTTATTTTTCCGCATCAGGAACTGAACCCCTTTGCTCATTTTATCGGCAGATCTTCTGCTGCGTTGCACGATAGCCGGGAAATCAGGTTGGGGATCAGACAAAGTAACGCCGTAATCTGTGGAATGCAACGCATACTCCATTACTTGGGCGCTCTTCAGCAAAGCTTTCGTGGGAATACAACCCCAGTTCAGACAAATGCCGCCTAATGATTCTCTTTCTATGATGGCGGTTTTAAATCCTAATTGTGAAGCGCGGATAGCAGCCACATAGCCTCCGGGGCCGCTTCCTATAACGATGACATCGTAAGTCATAAATTTTTTTTAAAGTGATTAAGAACGGTCAAAGGTAGGAAAAAATCCGGTTAATGGTCATCGGTTATTGGTTGCTGGACGTTTGTTTCTGAATCAATGGTTAGCTCAGATATTTACCCACAATCGGCACTCTTCTTCCCGCTCCAAAAGCTTTGCAGGACACACGAATAATCGGGCAAAACTGATTGCGTTTATACTCATTAGTGTTTACAAGTTTCAAAATTCGTTTTACCAAACTTTCGTCATAACCCTGTGCAATAATTTCCTGCGGCCCCTGGCGGTGCTCAATGTATTGATACAAAATGGGATCCAAAATGCCATAATCAGGCAGGCTGTCGCTATCCTTTTGATTGGGTCTTAATTCTGCCGATGGCGCTTTTTGCAAAATATTTTCGGGAATGATCTCTTTATTTCCATTGATAAAATTTGCCAATGCATATACCTGCGTTTTATACACATCTCCTAAGATGCTTAATCCGCCTGCCATATCGCCATAGAGTGTGCCATAGCCGGTAGAAAGCTCACTTTTGTTAGAGGTATTTAATAATATATATCCGAATTTATTAGCCAGCGACATCAGAATATTTCCTCTCGTGCGCGCCTGAATATTTTCTTCCGTTACGTTGAATGGGAGATCTTTGAATTGGGGATTTAGAGTATCTAAAAAAGACTGATAAATTTCTTTAATGGGAATAATATCATAAGGATTAACTAAATTCTTAGAAAGCTGTACTGCATCGTTAACAGAATGATCGCTTGAAAAAGAAGAGGGCATCATCACGGCGTAAACATTTTCATTTCCCAAGGCGGCGCATGCGAGCGATAAAGCCACAGCGCTGTCAATCCCGCCGGAAGAGCCTAAAACCGCTTTGTTGAAATTCATTTTATCAAAATAATCCCTGAGGCTCATCACTAAAGCTTCATAAATACGATCAATATGTCTCTCAGGATCATAAGGCAATTTCGAATTTTGGCTCATAGTAAGCGCCGGCATATTTCCTGTAGCCAGATGAACTTGACTTTTGGGTTTATCTTTTATTGAACTAATTAACCCGGGTTCAGATGCTGAAGAAGGTTTCGTTAATTTATTCAGATCATAACCAGCTATTTCTTCTTCAAAAAGTGTAAATGCTTTGGTCACTTTTCCCGAAGCATCCACGATCATCGAACCGCCATCAAAAACCATCTCCGTTTGCGAGCCAACCGTATTGCAATAATACATGGGCAAGTGATATTTCTGCACGTTTGCCCGTAAAACTGCCAGTCTTTTTTCGCTTTGGTCATAATCAAACGGCGAAGCGGAAATGTTGATCATCACATCTGGCTGCTGTTCCATTAAATTATCCATAGGACAAATCCTGTATAACGGGTCATCGCCTAAATTCCAGATGTCTTCACAAATTGTAACGGCTAATTTTTTTTCTTTAAAACGTATAACGTTCCATTCAAATGCCGGTTCGAAATAGCGATATTCATCAAAAATATCATAAGTGGGAAGGCATGTTTTATGAACAACTTGATGCACTTTTCCTTCATATAAAAACCAGGCAGCGTTAAATAAATCTTTTCCCTCTGGAGACGGATTACGGCATGGCGCACCCACTATGATGCCCATATCTTTTGAATAAGGCTTTAGTTTTTCAATGCTTCCCTCACATTGCCTGATAAAATCTTCAAATTCTAAAAAATCACGCGGCGGATACCCGCAGACGGAAAGCTC
>SCQV01000237.1 GCA_004299085.1 Chitinophagaceae bacterium
TGTCAAAAACAATCATCCTGAATATGGAAACTTTTGGAGAAACTTTACGAAGACTCCGCGAAGAAAAAGGAGAACCTTTACGTACAGTGGCTGCCTGTCTTAGCATTGATCAGGCTATCCTGAGCAAAGCGGAGCGCAATCAGCGGAGGCTGACACGTGAACAAGTTGTAAAATTGGCAAAATATTTTAAGGTCAATAAGGATGAGTTATTGTTAGCATGGCTTTCGGATAAATTGGTTTATGAAGTAGAAGATGAAGACCTGGCGCTGAAGGCATTGCAGGTGGCGGAGGCAAAAGTGGAATATGCCAAATCTCCTATTCTCGGAAGAAAATCAATTATAAATTCTCTCAGGTCATTTATAGAACAAGACGACAGAATTAAAAAGGCTTGGTTGTATGGATCCTTTGCAAGAGGAGAAGATACATTTAAAAGTGATATTGATTTAATGGTCAGCTTTAGTGATGATAAAAAAATAAGCTTATTTGATCTTGCGGATATTGCTTACCGGATGGGGCAACAGGCCAAAAGGAAAATTGATCTTGTAGAAGAAGGTTGCCTTGCGGATTTTGCATTAACAACTGCTCAGGAGGATTTTATAAAAATATATGGATAAGCCAACCCCCAAAGAAAGAGCAGCGCACATCCTTCTTGCTATAAAACGAATTAAAGAATTCGTTGATGGCGTGGATGAAGCTCGTTTTTTAAAAGATATTCAACTTCAGGCTGCGGTTCAATACGAATTTCTAATTATTGGTGAGGCTATACGATATATTGATCCGGTCGTTTTAAGCAAATACAATTACCCCTGGCACATACTACGGTCCTTTAGGAATTTTATCATCCACGTTTATCATGGAATTAAAATGGAACGTATTTATTATGCCACGCAGGATTTAGATACGCTGCAGCGCTTAATCGAAACTATTTTAAAAGACGAATTCTGATTATCTTTTATCTTATTTCCACACATTCGTAATAGCACTTGCCTGTGCAGGTCCGGAAGGCGATAATTTATACATCGCTTCAATGGTTCTCAATACATTATAATGATTAATGGAATCATTGTATTCTCCAGGCTTTACCATTGGTCCGACGAAAATGGTCGGAATATGATTTTGCGGAGTGAAGTTATCTTCATCGAACGTGAGAATAAACAAGCTGTTGTGTGTTTGCGCCCAATCAATATATTTGGATAAATTCTGTTGCAGCCATGTATCTCCCATTTTGATCATGGTAGTATCGCTGCCCACATTGGGAATATTATTGTGCATGTCATGATCCATATCAGGGATAACGAAAGTGACAGTGGGTAATTTTGAAAAATCAGCGGAATCGGTTGGAAAATCAGTGAACGGCCTGCTTAAAGAATCCGGGAAATTATTTTCCCTATTTCCTGTCCAGTTTACCCAAGGGCAATGTTTGCGGCCATATAGATAGGCTTTCGTCAAAGTGCTTTTTTGATAATAGCATGGGAGGTATCCGACTGAAGGCATCGTTTGTGCATAGCCCTTGAAAGTATATCCTGCTTTGAGTAAGGCTGCTCCTAAATTGGGCGTAGTGAAAGGGGTGGAATCCTGCAGACATTCATCGCCTTTTGTGCCCTGTGTAGAGCCGGAAAAGAACGCCAGATAGTTTGGTTGACTTGGGTGTTGAACACCATGCGAATCGGTAAATAAGGCCCCCTCTTTTGCAAGCCGGCTGATATAAGGTGTTTGTGGTGTATTAATGATTTCATTATACCCTTTATTTTCATCTATGACTATAATAATGTGATCAGGCTTTGGTAAAGTGATCTGTGCATTGGAGGTTGTTTGTTGATTGTTTTTGTTATTAGCATTGTGGCAACCGAAGCAGAAACCTATTGCCAAAAGAAGGATCATACTTTTTTTCATCAGAAAATGTTTTTATGGATTAAGAAAGCCATAAATGTACAATCTTTTCAAGAGTTGCAAAGCCTTATTGTGTCAAACATTCGTTAACCTGCCTTGACTTTTCACAACAGGAATCCTAAATTAAAAATCTTAAATCGTCAATCATCAATACTCTCGATCTAAGAATTACGATTGGAGATTTTTGATTTTAGATGTATTATCCTAACTACCAACTGCTAGCCATTACGTCTAATCCGATGACACACACCTGAATCCGAGATTTTCCAGTCCACTATCCTCTGAGCTCATCATACGGGAAGTAACGCGGTATCCTTTACAATAAGAAGGGTTGCACATAAATGATCCGCCCCTGATCACTTTTACCGGCATGCCTGGTTGCATGGGGTCATAGCTGCGGGCTGGCCCCCGTGGGTTTACTGCTACTTTCTCAGCCAGAGATTTATAATAATCCGCACTATACCAATCGCTGCACCATTCCCACACATTTCCTGCCATATCATATAAATGGAACGCGTTAGGAGGAAAAGACATGACGGGCGCTATACCATCATAACCATC
>SCQV01000022.1 GCA_004299085.1 Chitinophagaceae bacterium
GTGAATGCTAAATACGGGATCCAAAATTTACCCATGTCATTGAGAACTAAGATGATGACCGGGCCGGAATTTGCAGAATTTAAAAAGGAAAGCTTTATAGATAAGAGTGAATTTTATAATAATGTCACTCCCAGCATTGATGATATACCTATAGATTATCGTTATCCGGATTCTACAAAATATTCTACAAACTGGCTAAACGAAATCCTTCATAATAATGCTCCTTACCAAAATTATAATGTTATGTTTTCGAGTGGAAAAACGGACATGCACTCTTTGGTGTCGGTTGGATTAATTAATCAGGATGGATCATTAATTGCCAGCAATTACAGAAACTATTCAGTCAGAGCCAATATAGAAGGTAAAGTGAATAGCTTTATTAACGTGGGATTAGATCTATCCGGATCTTATGCGGAACTTAACTGGATTAATGGAACTGAAGGGAGGGGTGATGCAGTAGGCATAGCGCTGCTGGCGGATCCGAGAGAGCCTGTTTACAACCAAGATGGATCCTTTAATGAATATATAGGTGGGCATGACGGGATTTTCGGTTTCCCTAATCCGGTTCAAAATTTACTACAGGTAACGAAAAGGACATTTTTGGGAGATGGGCTAGCAACTGGTTTTGTTGAAATTTCCTTCTTACAACATTTCAAGTTTAGATCAACCGCTAATGTGCATCTTAATTATAATACTTATAAGGAGTGGGTGCCCTCTACTATTGCCCAGACCAATGCGCCACCTCCTCAGGTAGCAACTGAAAGTGATAATTTAAACAAAACTCTTGATCTTGATGCTACCCAGTTGCTTACTTATTCAAATGACTTTGGAGAGCATCATCTTGACGTATTATTCGGGTATGATGCCCAGGAGGAAAACGCTTCCGGCCTTAATGTAAATGGCAGTGAGTATCCCAATGACCTGACCCCGTTTCTCGGTTCAGCAGCAGTAGTAACTGCCAGTTCGGGAGCAAGCGGGTGGAGCGACATAGCCTATTTTACAAGAGTTAATTATTCCTTTAAAGACAGGTACCTTTTTTCAGGGACATTCAGGAGAGAAGGAAGCTCAAGATTTGGTTCCAATAGCCGTTATGGGAATTTTCCGGCCGTATCAGCAGGGTGGAGAATGTCAGAAGAGAAGTTTATGTCAAAGATCAATTGGTTAAGCGATTTGAAATTAAGGGCCAGTTGGGGAGAAACGGGCAATAATAATATTGGCAACTATTCCAGCCTGGCATTTTTAAATCCTTCAAACTATTTATCAGGCGGGAATTTTGTAAATGGCTTTGTTGTGGGATCCTTCCCAAATTCTAAATTGGGGTGGGAGAAATCCAATCAGATAGACGGCGGGATTGACTTGGGCGCCTTTGGAAATAAATTGACCTTTACTGCTGATTATTATAGAAGGATAACTACCAATATGTTGCTGTCTATATCTGTACCGGCTATCTCAGGATTTACTTCGAGCTTAGGAAATGTGGGGAAAGTGCAAAATCAGGGATTTGAATTTGCATTGGGATATAAAACAAATATAAACGATATAAGTCTATGGGCTAATGGTACGCTTTCTATTAACCGCAACAAGGTATTGGCGTTAAATGGCCCGACAAATGCAATATGGAATGGATCATTGTACGCCGATTATAATGTTTCTAAAGTCGGACGACCTATTGGAATGATATACGGCTTTAAAACATTAGGAATATTCCAAAATCAGGATGAGATTAATAAGTCTCCTAAACAAGATGGTGCTATCCCGGGATCTTTTATCTATTATGATGCCAATCATGATGGCGTTGTTGAATATGATCAAACCGATATGGTGGAGATTGGGAATCCATGGCCAAAGTTTACGTGGGGAACTACGTTTGGAGGGGATTATAAAAATTTTGATTTGACTATTTTACTTACGGGGAGACAAGGCTATGATAATTTCATGCAAATTCAGTCTTCTACGGTTAATCAGGATGGAGTTTTTAATGTATTGGAAGATGATAAATATCGCTGGAGGTCCGAACAAAATCCGGGAAAAAATTACTGGCCTACCACTAATTACTGGAAGTGGGAAAGAGAAAGTAATTCCCGTTATGTACATAACGCCAGCCATTTATGGGTAAAGGATATCACTCTCGGCTATTCAATCCCCAAAGGAAAATTACCGTTTAATCTGAGAATATATTTAACAGGAGATAATGTATTCCTCTTTACGCACTATCCCGGTAGCAACCCTGATGTAGATAACAATGGAGGAATAAATCCCGGATTAGATGATGAAGCGTATCCTGTCCCGAGAACTTTCGCCATAGGAGCCAACCTAACCTTTTAAAATTATAGATATGAAAAATATAAGAAATATAATTATCGGAATACCCATTGTCTTCCTCTTATTAGTGCAAATTTCTTGTAGCAAGGAGTTCCTGAATAAAACAGACCCTACGAAATTAGGAGTTAATACCTTCTACCAGAATCAAACGGAAGTTGATCAAGCCTTAGTGGGTGTTTACGGCCAGTTGCAAACAATTATCACAAACCAGTGGAAATTTAATGAGCTTACTAGTGATAATACTACTGTTGATTTCAATCCAAGTGATCGCGGCCAGGCTTCGGATATAGAACAGTTTGAATATTGGCAGGTAACCCCGAGTAATCCAAGCATTAATACCATGTATGACCGATACTATAACGCATTGTATAATATAAATCTTACTCTTTCAAAGTTGTCTTCTGCTAATATCCCGGACTCGGCAAGAAATGTTGTAAAAGGACAGCTTGAGTTCCTAAGAGCCTATTATTATTATAATCTGACTATGTATTTCGGAGATGTGATTTTAATTACGCAACCCTTGAATGACCCTTCACAAGCCTGGGCTTATGAGAGAAAACCACAAGATTCAATTTTTGCTCAAGTGGAAAGTGACCTTAAAGATGCCATTTCGTCCCTGCCGGTAAGATATGATGCAGCCAATGTTGGCAGAATAACTAAAGGAGCCGCTTTGTCATTATTAGGCAAAGTTTATCTTACAGTGAAAGATTATGCGGATGCTGTGAGTACCCTCAGTCAGGTTCTGAATTTAGGGTATGCACTATTACCTTCTTATGCAGCGGTTTTTGATCCTGCGAATAAAAATAGTGTGGAATCTATATTTGAAGTTCAGTTTCAGGGAGGGAATACTTTAGGAGTTGCGAGCAATTTTATTTACACATTTGCTCCCCGCCTGTCGGGCGCCCTTACTACAGGGTTTCCGCAGGCAAACCCGGGCGGGTGGAATATCCCTACTAAAAATATGATTGCCGCCTATGAGCCTGGAGATTTGCGAAAAGCGGCTTCTATTGCTTTAAACTTTGTAAGTCCCGTAACCGGCCAGGTAGTTCCCTACATAAAAAAATATGATCACCCGAGTTCGATTTATGGGCAATCAAACGACGACTGGCCTGTCATTCGCTACTCAGATGTATTATTGATGTTAGCTGAAGCTATTAATGAACTCAATGGGCCTACTGACGAAGCCTATAGTTACCTGAATCAGGTTAGAAACCGCGCCGGGCTTAATTCACTTAGCGGACTCAATCAACTTACTTTTAGAGATACGGTTTATCATGAAAGGAGAGTCGAACTGGCTTTTGAAAATGATCGTTGGTTCTTTTTAAAAAGGACTATGTCACCTGATCAATTAACTTCGTTTCTTAACGCATACGGTGCAAAAGAAAAGAGTGACCCAACGACCTCCCGACAGGGCGTAGCCTATTCAACCGGCGACTATGTTTTTGCCCCGTACAAAGCCATCTTCCCTATCCCTGGAAACGAAATTATAACCAATAATAAACTGACTCAGAATTCGGGGTATTGAGTGTCACGAGCTGGATAAAAGAGTATAAATGATGCCACTAAGTCATGAAGATTCAAAGGATCACGAAGGAACTAATAGCCCATTTTTTCTTTATTTCGTGTATTTTTGAATCTTTGTGGAAAATGGGTTTAAATAAATCGAATTGGATGAAATATTATTGTATTAGTCTTATTTTTTGTTTGTTTACTTTTTTTATTGTTGTAAATGCAAAGAATAAATCCATCGGCTCTCCGTCAACTGGCCATTTTATGGTGTATGATCTGCGTTGTCAAAATCTTAAAAAACCTTTGGGTATTGGTGAATCAAGCCCTTCCTTTAGTTGGGAACTATCTTCTTCTGAAAAGAGGGTAATACAAACGGCTTATCAAATCATGGTTGCTTCTTCTCCTGAAAAATTGGACCGGGATCCCGATATGTGGAATTCAGGTAAAATTACTTCAGATAAGAGTACATTTATTGATTATGCAGGTAAGCCATTGCAAAGTGCTGAAAAATATTATTGGAAAGTAAAAGTATGGATGAATAAATCTATGAATGGTGAATGGAGTAAGCCGGCATATTTTGTTACCGGATTATTGACCTCAGATAAATGGGATAACGCCGAATGGGTTGCTTATCAAAGACTACCCGACAGCATGAAAGTATATCCGGGTGTTCCGGGAAGTGGCGACCAGTTGGGAGATAAGGTGTTGAAGCCGGCCATAGTCCCTTATTTTAGAAAAGACTTTTCGTTACATAAAAAGATTAAGTCCGCTTATTTATTTGTTTCCGGCTTAGGTCAGTATGCTTTATTTATGAATGGAAAAAAAGTTGATACTACTTTCATCAACCCGGCGTGGTCTGACTATACAAAAAGAGATTATTATAATTCGTATGATGTTACTTCTTTTTTAAAAGATGGCGGGAATGCCGTTGGCGCTGTGGTCGCTCCGGGATTTTTATATATCAATCGTGAGCGATATCATAAATTGCTTATTGCAGAAGATTATCCGATGCTTCGGCTTAAAATGATTATTCATTATACGGATGGAACTTCTAAAGAGATAGTTACAGATAACACGTGGAAAACCGCTCAATCCGCTGTTACTTTTTCCAGTGTATATGGAGGGGAAGATTTTGATGCTAATAAAATGCAGGCTGGATGGAATCTGCCTTCACTGAAGCTACGGCAGGCAGGTCAGCCCGGATTTGATGATCATTCCTGGAAGAATGTGGTGCTCGTTCCCGGACCGGGAGGGAAAATGCAGGCGCAAGAATCTTATCCGGTTGTATTTAATGAAGAGTTTAAGCCTGTGAGCATTGATTCAGCCAATAAAAAGTTGTGGGTATATGATTTTGGACAGAATGTTTCAGGAATTGTCAGGATAGAAGCGAAAGGACAAAGGGGTTATGCAATCAGAATTATTCCCGCTGAATTGTTAAAGGATAATCATACACCGGATCAAAATGCTTCAGGGGAACCTTATGATTGGCAATATACTTTTTCGGGAGACAGGCAAGTTAAATGGCAATCGTTGTTTTCCTACTATGGCTTCCGTTATGCGGGGATAGAAGTATTTAATGCAAATGGTGAACAGGTAGATGTGAATAATGTGCATATTAAATCACTGCTTTCTCTCCATACTCAAAACGGCGCTCCGCAAGTCGGGGAATTCAGTTGCTCAGATACGTTGTTTGACAAGATATTTCGACTAATTCGTTGGGGTATTCGGAATAATCTTTCCAACGTGGCTACGGACTGCCCGCACCGTGAAAAGCTGGGCTGGCTGGAAGAAGCGCATCTCATGGGTAATTCCATTCAATATAATTATGATATCCTGCAATTTTATAATAAAATTATCAAGGACATGATGGATGCACAATTACCGGATGGATTAGTACCGGATATTGCACCGGAATATGTGGTATTTTCTGATGGTTTCCGGGATTCTCCCGAATGGGGGAGCTCCTCAGTGCTGGTTCCCTGGTATGTGTATCAATGGTATGGTGATAAAGATATACTGCTGAAAAGCTATGATATGATGAAAAGATATGTGGATTATTTAAGCCGGAAGGCCAATCATTATTTATTGTCTTATGGATTGGGCGACTGGTATGATATTGGGCCAAATCCGCCGGGGCCTTCTCAATTAACCCCATTGGGAGTTACCGCTACCGGCTTTTATTATTATGATACTAAAATCTTAGGAAAAATAGCTGCTGTTCTTCATCGGGAGGATGATGCTAAAAAATGGTCTATACTGGCTGATTCTATTCGTGATGCATTTAATAAAAAATTCCTTGACACGGTGACAAAAGTATATGCCACAGGCAGCCAGACTTCTTTTGCCCTTCCCTTATATTTTGAAATTGCACCTGAAAAATATAAGAAGCAGCTATTGAATAACCTCGTGGATTCTATTGCTGCTCATGATTATGCTATTACAGCAGGTGACATTGGATTCCGGTATGTAGTGCAGACACTTGAAAATAACGGTGAGAGCGAGATAATTTATAAAATGAATAATCGGGAAGATGTGCCTGGTTATGGATATCAGATTAAAAAAGGCGCTACTGCTTTAACAGAGTCCTGGATGGCATTACGAACAGTTTCCAATGATCACATGATGCTGGGACATCTGATGGAATGGTTTTACAGCGGACTGGGCGGCATCCGGCAGCAGGAGGGAAGTGTTGGATATAAAAAAATATTGATAGAGCCACAATTTATAAAAGGAATTAATTGGGTGAATTGTTCGTATAATTCTATTAATGGAGAGATTGCGGTTAATTGGAAAAGGTTAAAGGATGATAAAATTCAGCTTCATGTTGAAATACCGGCCAATACCATCGCTAAAGTCATTTTGAAAAATAAAGAATTCACCATTGGTTCGGGTAAACATGACTTTACTGCTCAATGAATGATGGTATTTCAGCACAGTGCAGGATAGTTGAGATTTTCAGATGTGTATTTTTGATAAAAAACTTTTTTCTAATTATATAATTAAATTTCTATTATGTCAAAATCTTTTTCTTCTAATTTAGCACGGATATGCCTGGCATTACCGTTACTCTTTATTTTGCAAAGCCTTTCTGCACAAAATAAAGTATCCATTGACTGGAACAAAGTCATTACCGTTTCTAAAACAACGCCTACCCTGCAGGTGGTTTATAATCCTATGCTGAACAGGAATTCTCCTATTCACGATGGAACCTTTCAGGCATTAAAGGAATTGGGCGCAGATTATGTGAGGTTTGTTCCATGGTTTCCTTATCCGTATGCCGCAGTAGTGGAATTAAAACCTCCTACTAAAGATTCCACTTTCTGGGATTTTTCTCATATTGATCCCGTAATGGAAGACCTAATGAAAGCCCAGGATAGGCATAGTGTCATTATTAATTTCAGCACAATCCCCGACTGGATGTTTAAGACGGATAAATTAGTGGATTATCCTTCAGATCCCAATCAGGTATTCTGGGATTATAACCAGGGGACGGAATTAAGAGATACTACTTTAAAAGAAGTGATGGATTATTATGTAAGATTATTTAGTTGGTACACCAAGGGAGGGTTTACTGATGAATTGGGCAGATATCATCATTCGGGATTCCATTATAAAATCCCCTATTGGGAGGTGCTGAATGAAGTGAATGCCGAGCATAGCATGTCTCCCCAATTATATACCAGAATCTATGATGCAGTATCTTCTGCTTTGAGAAAAATTTCTCCTCACACCCAGTTTATTGGGATGGCGCTTTCGTCAGAGGATAATCCCGCTTGGTTCACTTATTTCCTGGAACATAAAAATCATTCCAAGGGAGTTTGGCCTGAATGGATATCCTATCATTTTTATGGCTCTCCCGACAGCACCATGCAGCCCATACAGGATTACCAATATGTGTTCTTCAGGCAGGCGGATAATTTTCTAACCCGGGTAAGATATATTGAAAGTATTCGGAAAATACTTTCCCCCAAAACACGGTCTGATCTTGACGAACTTGGAAATATTATGGGGGATCAACAAGGCAAAAACATCGTGCCGGCTTATTGGAATTTATCGGGCGCCATGTATGCATACCTCTATGTTGAATTATCGAAAATTGGTATCAATGTGGCGGGAGAATCTCAGTTGGTGGGTTATCCTTCTCAATATCCTTCCGTAAGTATGATGGATTGGAAAACTGCCAAACCTAATGCCCGTTATTGGGTCTTGAGATTATTAAAAGATAATTTTGGACCGGGAGATAAGTTAGTTGCGACAAATATAAATACCGGCGATGTTACTGCACAGGCATTTATAACAAATGAGGGGAGGAAGTTGCTGCTTATTAATAAAAGAGATAAAGAATTTACCATAAATTTACCAGGGAATTTATTGAAGGACAATGCTGCTAGTGTGGATGTCTCAACGGGAGAAAACATATCGGCACAATATCCTATTGAAGGGAATAGCATTATATTGAAGCCGTTTTCAGTTACGGTTATTAAGTAAATGGATTTTTATGAAGCGTTATTATTTTAAAATGAAATTAAAACCGGGTTGCGGAGATGAATATAAGAAGCGACATGCGGAGATTTGGCCGGAGTTGAAAGGCTTATTGCGAATTGCAGGGATAGAGGATTATTCCATTTCATTCGATAAAGAAACTAATATTTTGTATGCTTCACAAAAATTACCGGATGATTTTGAAGGAGAAAAGTTATCCAATAATCCGGTGATGCGGAAATGGTGGAAATATATGGCGGATATTATGGAGACAAATGAAGATGCTTCACCGGTATGTGTTGAATTGGAAGAAATGTTTTATTTGGAGTAGCATTGAATATCAAATATTGAACATTCAATGTCGTTTGGTTAGCAATATTTTGAGATTTATTGATTTCAGAACTATGATTAACTCTGCCCGGACGGGCAGGCGGGGATTGCAGATTTATGATCTGGCACTCCTTCTAAAATCGAAAATCGTTAATCCGCCATCTTAAATTTCTTATCTAAACGGCCTTGATTGAATATTGGGAATTGAGTATTGAACATTAGACCTGCGACTTTAAACTATGTGACATGAAAGGGAGGCTTACCTTATTATTTGCAATGATATTACCCTTTGCGACTATTGCGCAGAGCATTCCCATTAATCCCAAATTAATACATGGCGGATGGAATGCGCAGTGGATCGCTTGTCCCGGTGTTCCCGCAAGAGCTTACGGAGTGTATCATTTCCGTAAAATTATAGACTTGAAAATAAAGCCGGAGCATTTTATTATTCACGTGTCTGCTGATAACCGTTATGATTTATATGTGAATGGGAAGCTGGCAGGAAGAGGTCCGGCAAGAGGCAGCTTATACAATTGGAATTTCGGTTCCTATGATATAGCATCTGAATTACATGAGGGAAGAAATATACTGGCGGCCCTGGTTTGGAATATGGCTGAGTTCGCTCCGGTTGCGCAAAGTACTAACCAGACCGGCTTTCTGCTGCAAGGAGATTCAAAAGCGGAAGAAATAGCTAATACAAACCGTTCCTGGAAAGTGCTTCATGATACGGCATACTCACCTTGTGCCTTAAATACGGGTTCGGTTTTGCATAGCTATTTTGTTACAGGGCCTGGTGATGAAGTACACGGAAAGGATTATCCTTACGGATGGGAAAATATAAACTATAATGATAGTCATTGGTGTCAGGCGGAAGAATTGCATACGCCTGTGGTAACCCAAGGATACGGAACAGATAATTTATGGACGATGGCGTCACGCACCATTCCACAGATGGAAGAAAAGTTGCAACGGTTTGATGATGTACGCCGTTCAGGTGGAATAGAAGTAAATAGTTCTTTTTTACAAGGTGGCCATCCTCTGGTAATTCCCGCTCATACACATGATTCTATTTTGATAGATCAATCTTTTGAGACAGTGGGCTATCCTGTTTTAAAAGTTAACGGCGGTAAAAATGCAAGAATTAAAATTACATACGCTGAAGCATTGTTCAATACGGAGGGGCAAAAAGGAAACCGGAATGATATTGCAGGCAAAACCATCAAAGGGATATACGATATTTTTTATCCCGATGGAGGCGATGGCCGCGCATTCAGTCCACTGTGGGTAAGGACCTGGCGTTATATACAATTAAATATTCAGACGGGTGATGAGCCTCTGACTATTAATGATTTCTATGGAATATATTCCACTTATCCTTTTGTACATAAAGCGACATTTTCCAGCAGCGATCCTTCGCTGGAAAAGATATGGGAAGTAGGTTGGCGCACTGCACGATTGTGTGCCGGCGAAACTTATTTTGACTGCCCTTATTATGAACAATTGCAGTATGAAGCAGATACAAGAATACAGGCGTTGATTTCATTATACAATACCGGAGACGACCGGCTGATGCGTAAGGCGATTAACGACTTTTATAATTCACGTGTTCCTGACGGACTTACACAAGGACGTTTTCCTTCCAGCAGGTTGCAGGTGATCCCTCCATTTTCGCTATTCTGGATTTCTATGCTTCATGATTACTGGATGAATTGTTCTGATACTCACTTCCTGACTAAATACTTAGATGCTGCCAATATTATATTGAAATGGTATGAACGGCATATTGACAGCAGCTATGAAATGCTGGGGCCTATGGATTGGTGGAATTTTGTGGATTGGAATGATGCATTCCCGGGTGGTGTGCCCGATGGTGCTACAGACGGACATTCATCGGTCATTACGTTACAATATGTTTATACATTGCGACAGGCATCTTCGCTATTTGAATATTTCGGAAGAAAAGAACTGGCAAAACATTATTTGCAATTGGCTCATGAATTGGCAAAAAGTACTTATCAGCATTGTTTTGATAAGCAGAAAATGGAAATGGCTAATCAGCCTGAGAAGGAAAAGTTCAGTCAACATGCGGGTATCATGGCTATTCTTGCTGATGCAATTCCTGTCAATGAAGAAAAGCAAGTCATGAAGAATATTTTATATGATTCTACTTTAAGCCAGGCTACTTTTTATTACCGTTTTTATCTGACACGTGCAATGATAAAAGCAGGTATGGGTAATCTGTATTATTCACAATTAACCCCCTGGCGTGACATGCTCAAAATAGGTTTAACCACGTTCGCAGAGAAACCGGAGCCTACACGCTCTGATTGCCATGGATGGTCTGCCAGTCCGGAATATGATTTTCTTGCTACAATCTGCGGTATCATGCCGGATGCGCCGGGGTATAAAAAAGTGAGGATTGAACCACATTTAGGAGCATTAAAAGAAGTCAATACATCCATGCCTTTAACGGGAAATGACGGACAAATCAGCGGTACGATATCTGTACATTTAAAACGGATAGGTGCAAATGCAATACGAGCGGAAATAACCCTACCGCCGGATATGCCGGGAAGATTTATCTGGAATGGAAAAGAAATTCCGTTGCATGGAGGAAAGCAAACGATAAACATGAAATGAGATCATTTGTTGATGTCTGATTTTATGATGTCTGATTTATTTTAATACATTTCTGACATCAGACATCATAAAATCAGAGATACTTAAATTAGAAAAGATGAAAATCGGATTATTTGCTATCGGATTAGAGGCTTATTGGGAACAGTTTGATGGATTGAAAGGAAGATTAGAAGGATATCTACGAACGGTTTACCAAAAAATATCAGCTATACATCCGGATATAGTGAATGCAGGATTAATAGACAATATTGATAAAGCTTTTGAGGCAGGCAATTTGTTTCGTAGGGAAGATGTGGACATTATCTTTCTTTATGTCACTACTTATGCCTTGTCTTCTACAGTTTTACCTGTGGTGCAACGGGCCAAAGCTCCGGTAATTATTCTGAATCTTTCTCCCGAAGCTGCCATTGATTATGCTGCTTTTAATAAAATGAAAGACCGCACGGAGATGACAGGCGAATGGTTGGCATATTGTTCAGCTTGTCCGGTTCCAGAATTAGCCAACGTATTTAAACGGACAGGGATAAAATTTCATCAGATAACAGGTATGTTGGAAAATGATACCACGTGCTGGAATAAAATAAGAGAATGGATAGCGGCGGCGAAAGTGGCGCATACGATGTTTTATAATCGCATGGGATGTATGGGACATTATTACAGTGGTATGCTGGATATTTATTCGGATTTGACTTTACAGTATAGATATTTCGGAGGACATATAGAGCTGATTGAAGTAGATGAATTGTCCGCTTTAAGAAAAGAAGTTACTGAAAAAGAGATTGGAGAAAGAGTGGAATTGTTTTATCAGGAGTTTGATGTGCAAAATGATTGTGATGGAGGTGAATTGAAAAAAGCTGCCAAAACATCTGTGGCATTGGATTATTTAATTGAAAAATATAAGCTGGGTTCGCTTGCATATTATTATAAAGGAACCGGAAATGAAGACAATGAAAATACGATGAGTTCCATAATTCTTGGAAATTCATTGCTGACAGCAAGGCATATTCCTGTAGCAGGTGAATACGAAATTAAAAACGTGCAGGCTATGAAGATTATGGACAGCTTTGGTGCGGGCGGTTCCTTTACGGAATATTATGCGATGGATTTTAAGGAGGATGTGGTATTGATGGGACATGATGGCCCCGGACATATTGCCATTGCAGAAGGAAAAACGAAAGTACGTCCCTTGTATGTTTATCATGGGAAAGTGGGAAATGGATTGTCGGTTGAAATGTCCGTAAAGCATGGACCGGTAACGTTGCTTTCTGTCATAGAAACCGGTGATAGTAAGCTCATGCTCTTAACTGCTGAGGGAGAATCAGTGTCCGGTCCGATATTGGAAATCGGAAATACCAACAGCCGCTATAAATTTTCAATCGGCGCCAGGAATTTTGTGAACGAATGGAATAGTTACGGGCCAGCACATCATTGTGCAGTGGGAGTGGGGCATATCAACAGTAAAATTAGAAAATTAGGTGAATTGCTGGGAATGGAAGTGGTGAAGGTGTGCTAAAATAGTTATCAAATTATTCCTTAAACATTTCTAATAAGACCTTTACGGCCTGATTTCGTGACTCCTTATCTAATTCCCCCAACAGTTTAATGACTCTGCTTTTATCAATGCTTTTTATATGATCAAGGCAAACTTCTCCCGGAGAATTATTAATATTGGTACTGATCCTGCAAGGATACCTTTTATGAGATGAAGTTAACGGAGCAATAATCAGGGTATGCAGATTTTTGTTTAAGGTATTGGGAGAAATTATCACACATGGTCTTGTTTTGCTCATCTCGCTTCCTTTCGTTGGATCGAGGTTAACTAAAACAATATCCCATTTATTGAAATTTTTATTCGATGCCATCCGGTAAAGTTATATCCCAATTTTTAAAATCTTCTTCCAAGTCAGTATTACATTTTGCAAAAAGCGCGTCCCATTCTTCTATCGAAGGGACGGTTGTTTCTTCTTCAGACTGAATAACCAGCCCTTTTCTGGAGGGACGAATAATGACTTTTTCTCCCAATCCTTTTAAAAATCTTTTAGGGATTCTGATTCCCTGCGAGTTTCCAATACGAATAATATGTGTGTGATATGCATTGTCCATAATGCAAAAATAAGAAAAAGTAATTACATTGTAGGTACAGTTTTGAGGCATCACACAACAGGATAGTATTATCCTTTTTCAATGATTATCTTTGTCAAAAAATAAACAGATGGCTGAGCTGCAATATAACCCTCGTTTCCCCAATATTGATTATTTAAGAAGAAAGGCAAAGAAAAGAATGCC
>SCQV01000238.1 GCA_004299085.1 Chitinophagaceae bacterium
GGGCATGGGCAGACCATGGGTATTTTTCACAAATGGGGAATGGAAAAGGAAAAGATGTCCGGCTTCGGATTTAATGTGCTGATGGATTTATAATACAATGGTATTTGTAGATTGAATCTTTTATTTATAGAATTAGGTATTTAAAGCGCGTTACCCAGATTTTAAAGCCTTCTTTCTTTGTCTTAAAACAAAGAAAGAAGCAAACCTTGCCTGCCGGCTAGGCAGGGAAAGTTCAAGACTGACGAAAAATGACTAAAATTTGCTTCATTCCGCTACGGAAAATAATGCTCCGATTGACTTTTGGCCTATAATAGGCCTTTGTGTTAGTCAGCATTAGCCTAAATCCAAACATATTTTCCGTTTGACGCTCCATTCTGCAAATTTCTTAACGTCATTTTTCTAAGGTCGTTTTGGCAATGCCTTGATTTCCTGGATAACGAGAACTAAATATCTAATTCAATTTATTTAAAACCATAAGCCAAACATGAAAACAAAAAAATTATGTTTAACTGCTGCATTAATCTTTTCTTTTATAAGCGTATTTGGACAAGATACTTCTTATTACGATAATGATGGGGCCAGAGTCAATTCTTTAGTTTCCGCAAGTTATTTTAAAGTTACTCAGCCTGACATTGCAGATAGAAACAGGGAGACTTTCAAAACTTACTTTACTTCAGGACAACTAAGAAGTGAAGGTATTTATTCCGATACAACCGAGGAATTTGACGATGGGGTTTTTAAGAAATATTATGCTAATGGACGGTTACATCAGGATATTATTTACAAAACGGGGAAATTCAATGGTCATTTATTGACATACTGGGAGAACGGGAAATCCAAAAGAATTGATAGTTTTCGAAACGGCATATTTATCATGGGCAAATGCTTTGACTCCACTGGTAGAATAACTACCCATACCGTTTTTGAAAAAGTACCTGAATTCCCCGGTGGAGAAGCGGGATTACTTCATTTCCTAAGCAGCGAAATACGATATCCGAATAAAGCAAGAAAGAAAGGAATACAGGGGAAAGTAATTATTGGGTTTATAGTTAATGAGAACGGAACCGTTTCGCACGTGAAAATAATCCAAAGTGTGAGTAATGAAATTGACGACGAAGCGGAACGGGTTGTAAAAAGGATGCCCAGATGGCAACCTGGTATGCATGATGGAATAGATGTGAAAGTATCTTATGAATTGCCCGTCATGTTTAAGCTGGAATGATTGGGATACCCAATGCAATAAAATATGAGAGAAGTTAATTAAAAATCAGCTCCCATGACAATCAGGATCAGGATTTTTCTCCTTCTGATGATGCTTTTCTTTTGTACCAGTGTGAAAGCACAAGTGGAATTTGCATACCTGAAATCCAAAGATTACTCCGGATTGGGATTGGGAGGCTATTTAAGTTTCGCAATACCGGTAACTGACAACGGTTCCGTCACAGGCGAGGCGGGTGTGTATTACTCCGGTAATGGCGATTATGACCACGCGGTCTTAATCCCTTTCCTGGTGGGCTACCGGGTTATGTTGAATGGACTTAACTCGGGTTACGGCTATGACGATAATGACAACAGTTCCGGCTTTTACTTGCAGCCCGTTGCCGGCTACGCCATTGGCGGAACGGACATCCCACGGACGGATTCAACGGGTCAGGAAATAGTGGATAATAACGGGAATGAAATTGATGAAAAAGTCTCGGGAGTGACTGCCGGAATAGTTTTTGGATACATTTTCCCCGGGAAATATGCTATAAATATCGGTGTACGATATGAGCATATATTTGTTCCTTCTCCGGATCCTGCTATGAATATGGTTTCATTGAGGTTATCTCATTCATTATTTCCCCGGCGAAGGAACTGAGGATAGCTATGTCTCGGAGATTATTCTCACTTTTCCCTTGTGGGACTCATCATTGAAAAGTATTCAGGGGAACTATAAAAATGTTATCTTTAAGGATGTTTAACACACTCCTTTTTGAAGTTAAAAATAAAATTGCAACGATTACCTTAAATCGTCCGGAAGTATATAATGCGTTCAATGACGAGATGAGCTTTGAATTGCAGGATGCATTAAAGCAGGCTTCTAAAGAAAAATCGGTGCGTGCTGTTGTGCTGACCGGCTCCGGCGAAAAAGCTTTTTGTAGCGGGCAGGACTTGAAGGCGGAACGTGGAAGCGAAGTGAAGCGCTTTGGCGATTCCGTTCGTAAAAGATATAATCCGATTATTCGTGCCATCAGAGGAATGCCCAAGCCGGTAATCTGCAGGCTGAATGGTGTAGCTGCCGGCGCCGGCGCTTCCCTGGCATTGGCATGCGATATCATCATTGCTTCCGAAAATGCAAGTCTGGTAGAAGTATTTGTCAATATCGGATTGGTGCCTGATTCGGGTTCTTCTTTCTTTCTTGCCCGGGCATTGACCTATCAGAAAGCCTTTGAGCTGGCAACCACAGGAAATAAAATCAGCGCCCGCGAAGCAGCAGAATTAGGCTTAATTAATAAAGTAGTTAATAGTGGAGCATTGGATGCCGCCGTTCAGTCTGCTGCCGAATTTTACGCGAACGCTCCTGCCAAAGCCATCGGATTGATAAAAAAAATGTTACAAAAAGGAACTGTGGAAACGTTAGATGCCATGCTGGATTATGAAGCCTATTGCCAGCAAATCGCGGGTAGCACGGGAGATTTTAAAGAAGGCGTAAAAGCTTTTTTGGAAAAAAGAAAAGCGGAATTTAAGGGAGAATGATTGGATAAGATAAGCACTCTTTATCATCTGCTAATTGCAGTTATTAACAGGCAAATTATTTTATTTTCATCCATTTTAAAGATTATTGTAAATGGGAATCTTTAAGTACTGCCTTTCTATACGGTTTTCTACTATAACGTGAGTTCGGAGGCTAATTAAAAGGACCTTCATTAATTACCGGAGACACGCATGTTTTATTACGGAGCACTCCTCCACCCAATTAAAGCGTGAGACAAAAGGCGGATACTCCCT
>SCQV01000239.1 GCA_004299085.1 Chitinophagaceae bacterium
TTTGATTATAATGATAAGGCCTTTATGGCTTTTGAAGAAGCGCGTGGCGGTAATCTGCTATCTAATGATCGCACGGCCTATTATGAATTTGATGTTTCCGCCACAGATCAGTCAATTCTGCTTCCGGGATATAAATCTTTTTATAAAATCATTTCCCAGAGTAATACGACCATGCAGAATATTGAAAGCAGTAATGGCAATATATCTGCCACTGTAAAAAATGAAGCGCTGGGTGAGTGCCATTTTATGAGGGGATTGGCTTACTTTTATCTGGTATGCAACTGGGGGGCAATACCCATTATTTATAATAATGTTGGCCAGCTTAACGATAGTGTTCGGAGAAATACCATAGAAAGCGTTTGGCAGTTCATTATCCGTGATTTCCAAATGGCTGTTCAGGATTTGCCCACAACCGCTTACAACCCCGGCAGACTTACTAAATATTCAGCAGAAGGTATGCTGGCAAAAATGTATTTGTATAAATCGGGATTGGGTAAAACTGTGGGCAGCCGTGATCAGAATGATCTGGACAGTGCCAAAATACTCGCTGGTGATGTGATCCATAACAGCGGCTTATCGCTTGATCCCAGCTATGAAGATTTATTTACCAGCGCCAGTAATAACAGTTCGCATAATAATCCGGAAAGCCTCTTTTCTCTGGAGTGGATGCCCACCAGTAATCCCTGGGGCGTCAACAACTCTTTTCAGGCTTATGTGGCTTATGATCCTAACATTACTCAAACCGGCGATGGATGGGGCTCTGCACAAGGAGTCAGCGCGGATGTGGTCAACTATTTTATGGCGCATCCGGATGATTCCGTCCGGCGCAAAGCCACCTGCATGTTTGATGGAGATTTTTATCCTCAGTTGGAACAAAAAGCCGGCGGGGTTAACTATACAGTGACCGGCATTTCCAATATTAAGAAATATGTGATTGGTTCACCGGCTGATAACGGCGGGCAAGGCGGATTTATGACAGCGTATATCAATACTTATATGCTTCGTCTTGCAGAAGTGTATCTGATTTATTCAGAAGCCATTTTAGGAAATAATGCTTCTACTTCTGATCCTGAAGCATTAAAATATTTCAATATGGTACGTGCCAGGGCAGGATTACAGCCTGAGAATTCTATCACGTTCATGGATATATTCAATGAAACACGGGCTGAATTCATCATGGAAGGAATAGAATGGAATGATATTCTTCGTTGGTATTATTTTGACCCGCAGGACGCAATGGCTTATGTGACTCAGCAGGATAAAGGAAGCTATACGATTCAATATGTTTCCGGAACTTATGGTCCCAGGAAATATAATGTAACTTATAGCGCTGCCTATTATTCGTTTACGCCACAAACGGTGTATTTGCCATTTCCGGAAGCTGAAATGATCAATGCGCCCAGTCTGGCAGGTCCGGCATTACCATTTGATTTCAGTAAGCTGCCCAATTATTAACAAGGCTCAGGAAATCAATGAATATTTTTAATTAACTAAAAAATTAAAACTATGTCAGTCATTATAAAATTTGTTCAGAAAGCAAAATGGTTGTTACCGGCAATAGCCATCCTGTTTTTGGTGAATGCCTGTAAAAAAGAAAATCTAAGTAGTCCGGTGGTCACCGGCCTGAGAGCTATCTCCCCGGCGCCGAATGACAGTACACTCACGCAAGTGGTTCCCGGTCAGATTGTAGTTATTAAAGGAAATAATTTAAACGGACTGCAGCAGGTACTATTCGATGGATACCAGGCTTCTGTTAATACCGCTTTGAATACCAATGGCACTATTGTCATTACAGTGCCTTCCGGTATTCTTTTTACCAGTCTTTCTTCTGATGTTGCCAACACCATCAAGGTAATTACCAATCATGGAGAAACAGTATATAAATTCGCAGTGGTTCCACCACCTCCTGTTATTACAAGCATCAGTAATGAATTTGCCCACGGAGGAGATACGATCACTATTACCGGTAGTTATCTATACACGGTACAATCTGTCACATTTCCGGGTGATAATACGGTCAGTAGTGGTTTCGTTTCTGACTCTACCGGAGTTTCACTTCAGGTAGTCGTACCGAATGGCATTACTCCTGGCGATGCAGATTCACTTGCCGTTATTACGGAAGGGGGAACAGGAAAAGCCGCTTTCAATAATACTTACGGTATGATTGCCGATTTCGAATGGGGAGATCCACATTTCGGCTGGCAATATTGGGGTGGAATTATGGGCAGCGATGCAACTAAATTCCCAGACGGATGGGGAAATTATATCGAAATAAATCCTCCTGGTCCTATTAACGGAAACGATCAGGGGTGGTATGCGAATAATCGTGCGGTGATGATAGCTTCTTCACCATGGGAAGGTGTAAATATTGGCGATCCTCCGGGGAATTACGCGTTAAAATTTCAGATGTATGTTTTAGTTCCGTGGACAGCCGGATCGCTGGAAGCAGTAATTGCGGGAAATTTCAGTTATATGGCTGCTTATGCTCCCTGGCAGCAAACCAGCAATGGTAGGTTCCTCACCAAAGGGTGGATAACAGTAACCATTCCATTAAGCAGTTTTACTAATAGTAATGGAAATCCCGCTTCTACCGTAAGTACACTTACCGATGGACAACCAGGCAATACGGTTCAAATCATGCTTTATAATAACGGAACAACACCGATTCAATCTTTTGACGCCGCATTTGATAATGTAAGGATAGTGAAAATAAAGTGATAGAGGTTGTAAAGACAGAATAATAGACAGCTCAATAGAAAAGGACTAAAAGGATATGAAAATTGTTATTATCTTCATGATACCCCTGCTTTTTTATATCTCTATAATAAAGATCTTAACAAAACACTTAAACAAATTTCATAACAGACCCTCAAAAACTGGACAATATGAAAAAATTAATGCTCATGCTGTTAACAGGAATTTTGTTTGTACTAGATGCCCGGGGCCAGATTACCAAAGGATACTGGATGATGGGAGGAAATATCAACTACTCGTCAATCACTACAAAAAGTGAAGCAAGTACCCAAAATACAGAATATAACATTCAAATAGTGCCTGATATTGGGTATTTCTTTGCGGATAAACTTGTTGCAGGGCTTAAATCTAACATTAATAAACAAGGCACAAAATTAACAGGTGATTCGAGTGGATATAATAGATATACTGATTTCAATATAGGTCCTTTTGTTCGTTATTATTTTCTTCGGAAAGATAAAATAATCAATTTATTAGCAGAAGGAGATTACGAATATGGGTTTAATGCTTCATCTATTGGAGAAACAAAAGGAGAGCGTACATCTAAAAATACCCTTGCAATTTCTGCTGGTCCAGTGGCTTATTTTAATTCAAGCGTGAGTCTCGAATTTCTAATGGGCTATTCAAGCGAGAAGTTTGTTCATTTCAGAGGGCGAAATAATACGATTAAACTTAGCTTAGGCTTGCAATTTTACTTAGAAAGAACCAGATAACTTTTAGAACATATAAAAAATATACTTATGAAAAAGCTAATAATAATTATACTTTCAGTCTTTATTCTTACCACAAACATCTACGGCCAGATCACCAGAGACAACTGGATGATGGGAGGGAATGCAAGTTATTCAGTAACTCATTGCAACAGTTATGAGAACGGAGGACAAAAGAATATTTTTTATTCATTACTAATTACGCCAGATGTGGCATATTTCTTTATGGATAAACTAGCGGCAGGATTAAAACTGGGAATAGATTGCTTAGGTAGTAAAGGTACAGGAACTTCTGTATATTCCAAGTTGACCAATTATAATTTTGGACCTTTCCTAAGATATTACTTTCTGCCTAAAGAAAACGATATAAATGTATTAGTTGAAGGTACTTATCAATATGGACTTCATGGAGCAGGACCAGATAAAGAAACAAGTTCAAAAAATACCTTTGACATCGCCGCCGGACCAGTGATGTATTTTAATTCTTCCGTTGGGATGGAGCTATTGTTGAATTATTCCAGTTATAAATTTGTTAGATACTCTGGCAGTAACAGGGCTTTCACTATCAGCCTGGGGCTTCAAGCATATCTCAAAAAATAAAAGTGATTTTTAACCTTTAAAATTTAAAGTCATGAAAACGAAACTAATAAGTATAATACTTTTTGTTACATGCATAATTTTTGCTATGAAAGCTTACTCCCAAAATGTCACCATAGATTACCAGGCTTGGAATCCTTCTAATCCCCCTGCAATTTATTTGCTACCGCTACCAATGTGCCTGCAACTATCAACGGAACCGCCGGCACTATTCAACACCAGACCAAGATTGGCCAGCCCGAATACAGTACTTCCGATAAAAGCATAACATTAGTTTGTAATTATAATAATAATAATCCCCCTAAGGGTACTGAATACACGCTATCCTACAACTTTAAAAAGGGCTATAGGTACATGATAACCATAAGTGCCGCTGAAGAAATTGGTACAGGCGTGGATCAGGCTCCATATTTAAGGCTGGACATAACAAACAATGGAGGAGGAGGAAATACAACTTGTTTTGGTGATCAGATAATAGTTCAGAATTTAACTGGAAATCCGGCGCCGCTATATATAGGTAACCTAAGTCCTTTTCAGGATTATCAATTTGCCTTTTCTTCACCTTTGCCCACAGCTTATATTACTTTAGAAGTTTCTGCAATACCTGCTACCAATGCGACCAGTAATACTATCCGTATCCGCAAAATAACTATTATAGAAACTCCTCCACCTCCTACCTTTGCCTTATCTCCTGATATTTTAAATATTGCATGTGGTTCCACCTCTCCACAAACCTTTACTGTAACTAATGTTTATAGTTCCCCCAATGTAACCTCATACGATTGGAATTTAGGTACTGCAAATAATGGGTGGTTGTTTAATGGAGCTACGGCGCCACAAAATATATCTACAACAACTAATTCCTTAACCTTAACTCCAGACGCAAACGCCATCATTCTTTCCAATGTTACCGTAACTATCAATTTAAACAGTAAGCCTTATCAAACGGATACCTGTAAAGTTGTCAAAATCAATTATGGTGGACAAATAACCCCTTATGGACAGCAGTCCATATGCTCAGGCAGTTCGCTGGTTTATTCTTTAACTTCAGCCTTAGGTAATAATACTGCCACATGGACTATAACTCCAACTAATGCAGCAACAGTTCAGAGTTTAGCTCCCAATGGGCAGGCTGTTTTGGTAACAGGAGCATCAACAAATACGAATATTAATGCTACTCTTACCGCTTCTATAAATCATGGTTGTGGTCAGGTTAATACTTCTCTTACTATTATTCCTAATACGCCATTGCCTTATACCTGCAGTGATATAGGAGATGGCACCTGCCAAAAATATGTTTGTTTTTCTTCCCCAGGCAACTCTCTGCAGCTAACCATACCCAATCCTAATTTTCCTAATATTGCACAATGGCATTGGAAAGTTACCGGAGGAATATTTCAAGGGAATGTCACCGATATGTATGTTCCCTGGAATACGGCCAGTTACAATATTGTTTTCCCACAGGCTAATACAACTTGTATAGTTACAGTAATGCCTGTTACTAGTTGTGGTCAGGAATCTCCTAATGAGCCCTTTAAATGGATCATATCCTCCACCTTCTGCACATCAGGAACTTCCATATTCAAAGTATATCCCAATCCTGCTTCTACTACCCTACAAATTACTTCTAATGAGAAAAGTCTAAGTCCATCATCTGCTAATTTTGATTATCTCAATGGCTTCTCAGCAGTTGAGATTATAGATAAAATGGGCAACTCTAAGAAACTATTTAAATTTGCCAAGGGCACTATGTCAGCAGATATTGATATTTCTTCTTTGCCGGATGATAATTATATTATCAGGATATTTAATGGCATCAGATGGGAGAGCCATAAATTAATCATAGCCAGATGACAAAGATGCATGTAAATATGAAGGCGTTAACAACTTTAACCGGATATTTAACAGCAGGGCTGTTCATGCTGACTTTTTCCTGCAAGAAACCAGC
>SCQV01000240.1 GCA_004299085.1 Chitinophagaceae bacterium
TAGGGTCTGCTCAATAATAAAATATGACATGGAAAGAGGGGATAGTCGTAACTTTTGGGCATAAAACAATCCGAACCGATGCAAGGAAAACAAGAACGGGTAGTAAAAAAGCCTGCACGAACACCGGCATACGTGAGTCCCAATCAACTGACAATATGCGGGTTTGAGACACCCTTCGAGCAGGCACTCACCACAGATAACCGTTGGGTAAAACTTAGCCGGCTGCTGCCCTGGGACAGGATGGTATCACAATACAATAAGTCCTTCAGGTCACCCGAAGGACGTCCACCCATCAACGGACGTATTATACTGGGTGCAGTCATCATCAAACATATACTCAAACTCTCTGACCGGGAGACCATCCAACAGATAAGGGAAAACGTATTCATGCAATACTTTCTGGGTTACTCCAGTTTTACGAATGAAGTGCCGTTTTCACCTACCTTGTTTGTGGAAATAAGAGAACGGCTTACCCTTGAAGTGCTGGGGAGGATTAGTGAGCTCATCATTACCCATCACCTTGATAAAGATTTTTTACAGGGAAGTGATAATGAAAAACAAAAGGGTGAAAACGAATTACAGCAATCCAATAACACGGAGGCTTCACAACCTAAAGAAGTAGTTGGACTGACAGCGGTAATCAGTGTTGAGAATCCAGATGTACATCAAGAAAATCCCAAAGAGGATGAGTCTCGAAAGACAGAGGTACCTCACAAAGGGAAGCTGTTGATGGATGCCACAGTGGCTCCTCAAAACATTACCTTTCCTACGGACTTAAAACTATTAAACGCCGCCAGAAAGAAAAGTGAAGAACTGATTGAGACGCTTTACAACAAGGAACTGCATGGCGGTGTAAAACCAAGAACCTATCGCAATGTAGCCCGTAAGGAGTTTCTCAATACTGCAAAGAAAAAAAACAAATCAGCCAAACAGTTGTACAAGGCTAACGGACAACAGTTACGCTTTTTAAGAAGGAATCTCTCACATATTGACAAGCTACTGCAAGCCTATCCCCGTTTCCCACTTAGCCCCAAAGAACAAAAGTACCTGATGGTGCTGCATACGGTGTATGAACAACAATACGAGATGCATAGTACTCGTACCAAACGAATTGACGACCGCATTGTAAACATTCATCAGCCACATGTACGTCCTATCGTCAGAGGTAAGGATGGAAAGAAAGTAGAATTTGGTAGTAAACTACAAGTATCGTTGAGTGATGGTTTTACTTTGATAGACAAACTGAGTTGGGATAATTTTAACGAAGGAGGATGTCTAAAAGAGTCGGTAGAGTTGTACAAACAACGCCTGGGTTATTATCCGGAAAAGGTACTGGCTGATAAGATTTATTGTACCAGAGAAAACCGAAAGTCGTTAAAGGAGCTAGGCATCGAGCTAAGAGCCAAGCCCTTGGGGAGACCCTCGATTGCAGCGGCACTGTCCAATCAGGTAAGTCCGGGAGAGCGCAATCCGATAGAAGGAAAATTTGGTCAGGCGAAGGCTGGTTATGATATGGAGTGCATCAAAGCCAAATTAAGAACCACCAGTGAATCCTGGATTGCTTCCATTGTTTTGGTGCTCAACCTCGTTAATTTAATGAGGGTGAGCCTTTGTTTGCTAAAATCAATATCCGATACGGTTATAGTTTTGATTCAAATGATATCGCCGTGGGCTACCCGAAAAATTGGCAGGCCATCGTTGGCTCCGAGTTGTTGAGCAAGCCCTATTTATTTGTGTATATTATTTATTATTGCGTCAGCCGGTCTAAGAAATATTTTATTCCTGTAATGTCCCCCATGACGCGTTATATCTGATGACTATTTCAAGAGCGGACTCACTGGCTAGAGGGGGACTTATTGCTGCATTGATTAGAAATGATATGGGCAAAAGATTGTTGGAGTATGTTACAGTCCCTGCTTTTATTATCGCTATTTCAGCACTGTCTATAGGGATGTTTATTAACAAGTCTGCTAATCCTTATTTGAGTTTTTTCAGTACGATAGGGTACACATTGATTGACTTAATATCCGGAATGCTGATAATTTTTATTTTAAGCGATTTTATGATGTTTAAAAGTATTTTTTCTCTATGAATATTGCGTTTTTTTTGGGAAATATAGTTATTCTATGTACATATTTCATTTTCCGGTAATGATATTATGTTTTTATTGGGCAAATAAATTCTTTGAGTCTTCATATATACAGAATTTGTTGATATCAACTCTATCTATATTTATTACAATTGTTATCAGCTTATTGACCTGGTATGGCATAGAATCACGATTTATCCGAATTAAGGCAAAATTTAATTGATAAATGAAGGAGCTATTAAAAGATTAGAAAGCTGAGCCCACTCCGAAAAGTCAAAAGCTCCCACTGAGGCTTAAACTTGGCTGACGGCAGGCAGGGGCACGAAGAAAGCACAAAGTGGAATTACCTGTCTTACAAGCCTTTGCGAAACTTAATGAATTCGTGCCTGCTTGTCCGATTTCTATGATTATTCCAAAAGGTACGAAACTTATTTTTCATAGCGGACTTAAAGTTTATGCTTTCATTAATTGTTGATGTATAGGGCTTGAGACCTTTTTATTTTTATTTCTTCTTCTACGCGGGCCGTTTAATGCTTTTCCGATGAAAGTATGACGTACGAACAAGGCGTAAGTGATTAACGGAATAAAAATGCCTACAATATTAACCAACCAAAACCTTAAAAATGGTGGAACAACGCTATCCACCAACCATATCTGCGCCCAAACAATAAGCGGTACATGCACCAAATACATCCAATACGATGCATCCGATATATAACGAATGGTATAGTTCTCTGTATTTAGATACTTTATAAAAATACCTAAAAAACCAAAAACGAGTGTGACGGTCTGAATAGAGAAAAGGATTCGAATCCCGAGGAATAATCTTAACGATTCGTCTGTAGCTTGGAGTAAATCCAAATGGCCTATTAATGGAGTAACGGCAAGGCCAATCAATAAATACATAATCGGGAATCTCGTGATCGCTGATAAGTTATTTACGTATAACCTATGGATAAAATAACCAAGATAGAAAAAGAAGCTATAATATATCAACAGAGGCAGGTCAGGTTTAAAACCTGTATATGGTTCAATTGGCAGGCGATGAAACAGACAAGTCATAAGGAAAATGGGAAAAAACAAAAAAAACAGGGAGCTTGCTTTAGGAAAAACTAAAATTTTTTTACACCACTTGTTGATCAACCTCGAAATACTTATATATTGATTGACCCATAGCATTACGAGCATCACAATATAAAAAATTATGAGAAAGTAAAGGAACCATAAATGTATCATGCCATTCCATTTAAGCATAAAGTGCATGACCGGAATGAGGGATTGAAAAAAGGGTAGGCCCGGATGCAGCAAGGCGTATTGATAATAAAAGAAAGGTAACATAGAAAGGGGCGCTATTACTATCAAGCAAATTATGAAAGGTTTTACAATTCGGTCAATCCTATGCCTGACAAAGGCTTTTTTCCCTATTTTCAGATAAAGGAATCTGGCGAAAAATCCTGCTACCAAAAAAAATAATTGCATCCTGAAGGAATGAATAAAGAGATAGAGATAGTTGTAAAATATAGAATGGACAGAATCATCGGCAGGCCATGGAGGAGAAGGGGTCAATTTATAAGAAATGCTGGCATGCAGAACAATTCCCAGCAACATGGCAATGGCCCTCACTGCATCCATGCTGTGTATCCTTCCTGTACTTTGCTTTATTGTTGCTTCTTGTATCATTTTGCAAATCCATGACTTATACCTGCACCATCACTTTTCTCTCGGCCTTTTCCCATACCCCTGACTGTTTCCCTTTTATAAAGCGAAAAAATCCGGCATAAACCGAATAATTCATAAAGAGGATG
>SCQV01000241.1 GCA_004299085.1 Chitinophagaceae bacterium
TTGAAACAATTCTGAAACAACTTTCAAACTCTAACCTTTCGTCTTTTATCATTATAAGTCATGAACATTGCATCTTATATTGATCATACAGTATTAAAGCCTACCACTTCAAAAGGAGATATTGAAAAATTATGTACAGAAGCGAAGAGATACCAGTTTGCGGCAGTTTGTGTTCCTCCTTATTATGTTGGTCAGGCTCATAACCTTTTACAAAGTACTTCTATTAAGACGGCCACCGTTATTGGATTTCCATTCGGATATTCTTCCATTACATCCAAGGTGGAAGAAATGAAAAAAGCTATCACAGATGGTACGGATGAATTGGATATGGTAATTTGCCTGGCTGCCTTAAGAAATGATGACTGGGAATATCTGGATTCTGAAATTAAAACGGTCATGTCTTTAATCAATGAACACCATAAAATAGTTAAAATAATTATTGAAAGCGGTTTATTGGGCGATGAGGAAATTATCCGGTGTTGCAAATTGTATGCTGAATATCAGGTACAATTTTTGAAGACTTCAACGGGATACGCAGAGCATGGCGCTTCTATTGCCGCGGTAAAGCTC
Source organism: Chitinophagaceae bacterium (assembly GCA_004299085.1). Classification (GTDB taxonomy): domain Bacteria; phylum Bacteroidota; class Bacteroidia; order Chitinophagales; family Chitinophagaceae; genus FW021-bin31. The sequence goes on from SCQV01000241.1 coordinate 571, forward strand.
ATGCGAAAACATTTACCTGCATCCATTCAGATAAAAGCTGCCGGAGGCATACGCAGCTTTGATTTTGCAGAAGAGCTTATTCACGCAGGAGCCAACAGAATTGGTTGCAGCTCCAGCATAAAAATAATGGAAGAAAGCATGATAAGAAGCGATAAATAACAAATGAAAGCGTCATTAAAATTTATTTATAACAGAATATGAAAAGAGTTTTTATTATCACAGCAGTTTTTCTTCTTTGCTTTGAAACTTTTTCTGCCTTTGCACAGCAGAATAATGAAAGTGCTTTTTCATTTTCAACCACAACGAAGCCTGTTTCGCAAGGTTCCGAACCATCGCAGGTAATCCAGGATCCAAGAATCAATTTACTGATACAGAAACAGATTTACATTAATACTCTGGCATTAAATAATGTACCCGGTTTCCGGGTGCAGGTGATCAGCACGATGAACCGTGGTAAAGCCATGGAAACCAAAGCAAAACTTATGCAACTTTTCCCTCAATATCAAACCTATCTTTCTTATCAGTCGCCCTATTTCCGTATAAGAATCGGCAATTTCAGAACCAGAAATGATGCGGAACAATTGCAGGAACAATTGAATAATTATTTTCCTAACGGTGTATTTACCGTGCGGGATATGATTCATATTACTGCAAAACAACTCATAGATAATAATCAAGGCAATTCAGGCAATGACGACGAAGATTCCAACAATTAAACAGCTTTCCGGTCAGTGGGCAGATGAATTTATTCAAATCCGCCATCATTTACATGCTCATCCTGAGCTTTCTTTTCAGGAGTATGAGACCTCAAAATTCGTTCAGCATAAGTTAAAAGAATTTGGCATTCCTTCTTCTGTTCTTGCCGAAACGGGTGTGGTAGCTTTAGTTCATGGAAAAAATCCCGGAAAAAAAGTCGTTGCTCTTCGTGCAGATATGGATGCACTACCCATACTTGAAGAAAATGAAATAACTTACAAATCAACCAACAAAGGAGTAATGCACGCCTGTGGCCATGATGTGCATACTACCTGTTTGTTAGGAGCCGCCAAACTGTTGAAGCATTTTGAAAATGAATGGGAAGGAACTGTAAAGCTCATCTTTCAGCCTGGAGAAGAAAAAGATCCGGGGGGGGCAAGCCTGATGATTAAAGACGGAGCATTAGAAAATCCCAAACCCGCCGCTATTATAGGATTGCATGTAACTCCGGAAATGGAAGTGGGCAGATTAGGATTTCGTTCCGGAATTGCCATGGCTTCTGCTGATGAAATATATATTACCATTAAAGGAAGAGGGGGGCATGCCGCTTCACCCCATCTGACAACTGATATTATTTTGGTGGCGTCCCACATTGTGGTAGCGTTACAGCAAATTATCAGCCGGAATAACGATCCCTTCTCCCCTTCTGTACTTTCTATTTGTGCATTCAATGGCGGTTATACTACTAATGTAATACCTTCTGAAGTAAAACTAATGGGAACGTTTCGTGCCATGGATGAGGGATGGCGTTTCAAAGCGCATGAGCTGATCAAAAAGAAAGTGAATGCCATTGCAGAAGGTATGGGAGCTACTGCTGAAATCAGCATTCCAGTAGGATATCCCTGTTTAATTAATGACAAAAGGGCAACAGTATTAGCTCAATCCTTTGCTGAAGATTTTATAGGAAAAGAAAAAGTGGATACCATCAATATGCGTATGGGTGCAGAAGACTTTTCTTTTTATTCTCAGAAAATACCGGCCTGCTTTTACAGATTAGGCGTCGGTAATCCTTCCAAGGGTATTACTTCCGGAGTACATACTCCTTTGTTCAATATAGATGAAAAAGCCATTGAAACCGGTATGGGTTCAATGGCTTTTTTGGCCATGCAAATGTTAAAAGAAATCTGAAGATTACTTCTGCCCCCCGCCTAATGGTGAATTCGGCGTAGGATTACCGGTAATATCCGTCAACTTTACATCAAATATCAATATTGTGTTTGGCTTAATCACGGGAGGCTTGCCACGTGATCCGTAAGCTAATTCAGAAGGAACAATCAGGGTTGCTACAGATCCCTTGGATAAAGTTTTAACTCCCTCTTCTATGCCCGGGATCATCCCACCTCTACCCAGAGTAAAAATAAGAGGTTGCGTATGATGAAAGGCAGAATCCTGGTTGGAATCAAATATATGTCCATCCAGTGTTTTGCCGGTGTACCATAATGTCACTTCCTGTCCATCCTGAGGGTTAGGACCGCTGCCGGCAGTTTGAGTAACTACATAAACGCCGTCTTCCGTTTTTGTTCCAGTCAAATGATTCGTACTCATGTATGCATTTATTACAGAATCATCTTTAGCTGTCTGTGCTCTTTCTTCTAATGCAAGGGTAGATTGATACTGCTGGGAGTCTTTAACATCCAAAACCTTTACATAAAATTTCAGCTTATCGCCTTTCTTAATAAAAGGCGGACGGTTGAAAACATTCAGGACTGAATCTGCCGGAACGACAAATTCTACACTATCTTCTTTATGTAAAAGCGCAAAACCTTCCATCAGATCGTACTTTTGTCCGTTTGGCTTTTGAATCTCCTGCCACATAGGACCTTCCGGACCTTGTTTGTAGCTATCAAAAACGGTGGAATCATGAACAGTTTCTATAATGTGAACCTGAATAAAATCACCCATTTTGGCTTGCGGGCCAGATCCTCTCGTTAGGATTTTATATTCGAGTCCACTGGGTGTTTTCTGGAATCCACCTAACCCATTTTTGCAGGCGCTCACTGTCAGTAAAACAGCCACCGCACAAACCGGCAGCACAAAGGCTGCTTTTTTCATTTGTTGTTTTAGATACATAGTGTTCTTTTAATTAAATAGTTATTATTTCAAAATCGCTTCGTTTTCCTTTAAGGCATTTTTAAACCGTTCCACCGTTTTTTCCAACGTGTCGGCAGAACGTCCTCCCGCCGCGTTCTGATGACCGCCGCCTTCAAAATATTTTCTGGCAAATGCATTGACATCAAACTCTCCTTTTGAGCGGAAAGACATGCGAACTTCTTCTTTTCTGTCAATGATAAGCGCCGCCATTTTTATTCCTTTAATGGAAAGTGGAAAATTGACTAATCCTTCCGTATCGCCAGTCTTTAATCCAAAACGCTGAATATCGCTATAAGGAATGGCAATCATAGCCACATTATATTCATAAAATACTTCCAGCCGGTTTAATAACGCATGCCCGATGAAACGTAACCGGGACTCTAAATAATTATCGTAAATAGCCTGGTGAATGGGTTCATGTTCAAGTCCCTTCTCCATCAATTTTGCCACCATCAGATGTACCCGGTACGAAGTGGATGTGAAACGAAACGAGCCGGTATCGGTCATTGTCCCCGCATACACGCATTGGGCTATGTTGTTGTTAATCAGCTTTTCATCGTCCATGGACACTATAAATTCATAGACCAGCAAAGCGGTGGAGGCAGCCGAAATATCGCTTTTCCCATAATCAAAGATCTGCTGAGGCTCCAAATGGTGATCCAAAAGCACTTTAATGCAGGATGTTTTTTCCAAATAAGGAGCCAAATCCTTTGTACGACCTAAGCTGTTGAAATCAAGGCAAAAAAGGATATCAATATGCTCCAGCACTTCTAATGCTTTGGCTTTTTGAGTTTCAAACACAATAACATGGTCGCATCCGGGCATCCATTTCAAAAAATCAGGAAAAACTGTCGGAGAAATAACATTCACCTCGTGGCCTTTCTGCCTCAAATAATCAAACATAGCTAAAGAAGCTCCCATAGCATCCGCATCAGGCCGCTGGTGCATAGTAATAGCTATGCTTTTGGGCGAAGAATTCAATATAGGCTTTATTTCAATCAAAGATTTCATGGGTTACAAGCAACCATATAGTCAGGCAAAGCGGGTGCGAAGTTCTCTAATTTATTGATAAAGTCAAAAACTTTTCGGGCTTTCCTTGTGTTGCTTTACTTTTGCAGTCCTTAAAAAAACACATAATGGACAATAAAACATTTACCATGATTAAGCCAGATGCCGTTGGCAATGGTCATATTGGTGCTATCTTAGAGAAAATTTGTTCCAGTGGATTCCGTATAGCAGCTATGAAAATGACAAGGCTTACTTCGGAAAAAGCCAGTGAATTTTATGCAATACATAAAGGGAAGCCCTTCTATGACGAATTGGTTCAGTTTATGAGCAGCGGGCATATTGTGGCTGCTATTTTAGAAAAGGAAAATGCTGTAGAAGATTTTCGCAGGCTCATTGGCGCTACTAATCCTGAAAAAGCTGAAGACGGCACTATCCGTAAATTATATGCGGAATCCATGGGCCGCAATGCAATTCACGGTTCTGATTCCGATGAAAATGCACAAATTGAAGGAAATTTTTTCTTTTCAGAACTGGAAAGATTCTGATAACTCTTTCAACTAATCCTTTAAGACTTGTAAACAAGGTGGCATAATGTTTGTGGCCATTATATACTTTCTCTTTTATCCATTTTCTTATTTAAAAATTATTCAAAGTCATGTTCAGGAAGAGCAAAAGGCCTTTCCTATTTTGGAAGCCATTATCATTGATAGCTCTTTGCTGGCTTGCATCCTGCCAAAAGTCCGATTTGGTGTTACCTCCCTCTCAATCATCGAAATTCGGAATTTATCTTACTGATTTTCAGAGTAATTACCAGGCTATATGGATAAATATTCAGCAAGTATTTATTCATGTGGCCAATGATGCTTCGGGTCAAAGCGGATGGATAGAAATCCCTATGACACGCAATGGTTTTTACAATATCTCAAATTTTAAAAACGGATCGGATACGCTCCTGGCTCAGTCAAATGTTCCTCCGGGAGTTATTTCTCAGATCCGCATTATATTGGGAAATAATAATTCTTTAATATTGAATAACGGAGTCACTGTTCCATTGCAGATACCTTCTTCATTAGCAGCCGGC
>SCQV01000242.1 GCA_004299085.1 Chitinophagaceae bacterium
AGTCCGATACTCGTCAGAGTCGTCGGACTTAAAACAAAGAAAGAAGCAAACCTTGCCTGCCGGCTAGGCAGGGAAAATTCAAGTGCTGACGCATCGGTACAGCATCGTTCCGAACTGACGGAAAATGACTAAAATTTACTCAATTACGCTACGGAAAATAATGCTCCGATTGTGCTTTACTCCCTGATGAACCTTTGTGACGTTCGGCATTAACCTAAATCCAATCATATTTTCCGTAAGCGCTCCATTATCGCAAATTTCTTAACCCACGCCTTAGGCGGGGCGGGCTGTCATTTTTCTAAGGTCGTTCAGGCAAAGCCCCGTATTCATTAAGCCACGAGAGCTAAATACATAATTCAATGTAATATGGTCGAAATCTTTAGAAAAACTCCTTTTCTACTCAGGTTTTTTACTAAATCATTGTTTGATATCCCATACTAAATTTTATATTTCAGTTTCCTGTATTGATGCGCCTCTTTCTTTAAAACTGAATTTGAAATTTCTTAGCTTCGCTGATTACAAATCATCTTTATCCATTGGATCAGGCACTTTGGCAACATATAGCATCAAGCGACCCGCAGGCTTATTCCGAGGTGTACGTTTATTATTTTAAACGCCTGTTCAACTATGGGAGAAAGTTCACAGAGGAAGAAACGCTGATAGAAGACGCTATTCAGGAAACGTTTATTACGCTCTGGAATTACCGTCATCGTATGCATTCCATCAAGTCTCCACAGAGCTATCTCTTTTATACATTCAGGAATACTTTATTTTATAAATTAAAGCAGGAAAAGAAAAGAGGGATGAAGGAAGATGCCGCAATCTTCGAACCTGAGTTTAATGCAGAACATCTGATTATTAAAGCGGAAACGGATGCTGCCCTGCAAAAGGAATTGCAGAAAGCACTGGAACAACTCCCTGCCCGGCAAAGAGAAGCCATATTTCTGCGATTTTATGAAGAATTGCCTTATGAGCAAATAGCCGAAGTAATGCAAATTTCGGTGCACGCCACGTATAAATCCGTATCCAAAGCGCTGATACAACTAAGGGATAAAATGGGATTGCCGATGGGAATGATTTTATTTATCATGGAATATATGCTCCGTTAATGTAACTGTATTGATACTGTTTTCATTAGTAACTCAAGCTCTATCCATACTTTCCCAACGCTTTAACCATGCTTTATCCATACTTTATCTATGCTTTAACCATACTTTGTTTTAAACTTGTCTTGAACTGAGGATTCGGTTCTGGGTTTTCAATATCTTCCGGGATTGGAACTACAAGGGTAATCTCATTTCTATCATTTCCGGTCGTTTTCAGCCATTTTGTAACAAAGAACTTGACTTCAGCGCTTGAGATTCGTATATTCGTAGAAAATATCTCCTTATGGCACAACAATATGGAAAGGTATTTATAACCGGAACCATCCATGATCTCTGTTTTTATAAGATGAAGGGAAAGCATTATGTGCGGATGAAAAGCTCACTGGATCGTAAGCGGGTAAACCAAGACGCTGCCTTCCGGCGTACGCGGGAAAATGCTGCTTTATTAGGGAAGGCTTCCAGGCTTGCTTCAATGGTGTACCGGCAGTTGCCCGAAAAGATGCGCAAACGTTCGTTGTACCACAGGATGACCGGCCAGGCGCTAAAGTTGCTGCGGGAAGAAAGAGCGGAGGAAGATGTATTGCAGGAATTAAAGAGAATCTGTAGAAACCTTTAAATAATTTTTTACCACAAAGGAGGCCGCAAAGAATCGCAAAGAGTGCGCGAAGCTAAAGGTGGTTTAGGCCTCCCTTAAAGTGTAAAGCTTGTTCAAAATCCTCACGAAAAATAACGTTCCAATCAACTTTCCCATAATCGTGGCGGCAAAGCCCTCATTTCACCGGGCTACAGGAGTCCAATTGATCATTGAATAAAAAAATCTTCCTACAAAGGGTAGAAAACATTTTTATCATACTCTTAACATTAATATAAGATGAAAAAGAAACCAAACTATGCTTCTTTTACCATTAATGATTTCATCTGTGATGAATACTTCCAGGACTGGATATTACATCCGGATGAAGAAAATGAGGCTTTCTGGAATAGTTGGATGAGTGAAAACCCCCGGCAAAAAGAAACGATTAAGCGGGCAAAGGATTTATTGTCAGATATCAGGTTTAAAGAGCATTTTCCGGATGATGAAAGAGTAAGAAAAGCGCTGGCAGAAAACCTGCGCATGCTTGATAAAGCATCAATGCCACAACAAGCTGAGGTAAGGCGAATGAGATTCAAAAATTGGGTAGCAGCGGCAGTTTTTATTGGAGTGCTGATATTGGGTTATGGGTCATTCAACTTTTGGAGAAATCATGCCAGAATTACAGTGAGTACAGCTTATGGAGAAATAAAAACTATTCATTTACCAGACAGTTCTTTGATTACATTGAATGCGCATTCCACCTTATCATACCCAAGATACTGGAATAGTAAGCGTATTCGGCAAGTATGGCTGAACGGAGAAGCTTTTTTTGAGGTAAAGCATCTCAATAAAAACATTGCCCATATAGTTGCAGGGGAACATTTTATCGTACATACCAAAAGTCTGAATGTGGCAGTGTTGGGGACATCCTTTGATGTGAATGTAAATGCAGGTATTACCAAAGTAATGTTGAAAACTGGCAGCGTGGAAATAAAGTTCAATAAGGCAAATCAAGAAAATATAAGGCTTAAACCGGGTGATCTCGTTGCTTATAATGCTCCGGAAAATAAATTAATTAAAACCACTACGGATGCTGATGTATATATAGCCTGGATTGACCGGAAGTTGATATTAAATGGTGCCTCAGTAAAAGAAATAGCCCAATATCTGCACCAGTTTTATGGATATACTATCATTATGAAAGACCCCTCTATTGAAAATAAATCTATGGAAGGAATTTTGGAATTAGACACGCTGCCCAATATTTTATTTGTGATGTCCACAGCCTTAAATATAAAGATAGTACAGCAAGGAGATACGCTGATTTTTGAGAAGAATAGGGAATAACGAATAAAGGACATGCCTGCCCCGCTTGAGGCGGGGGAGCGATGAATGAAGAAGTATTGATCCTACTTCTCAAATCGTAATTCGTTAATCGTTATTCTTAGATAAACCGGATTTACGATTGATGATTAATGATTTTAGATTGAAGAAGGTGTTTTAGAATAATGAATAACGAACCTGCCTTTGCCGGCAGGCAGGCAAGGAATATTGAAGGTTTGTTCCTACTTCTGAAATCATAAAAACTTTTAAAGAAAATAAAATTAAACATCCATGTGTAAAATTCTACAAAAAGGACTCTTCCTATCCAGCTTCACACTATTACTCCTCACTACAGGCATCACAATGGCAAATGCACAATCCATTCCTGTTACCAAAGCATTGAAGTCTGTGACTAAAATCTTCGGCACACGCTTCGTGTATGAAAAATCTTTGCTCGAAGGAAAAGAGACCAAATATGATATAAGCCATCTAAAAGGTAAACAGGTGGAAGCAGTATTGAAAGGGATATTGTATCCTGAGGGATTAGTGTTTTTGTATGTGAAGGAGAATTATTATACGATTATACCAAGGGAGCAGTTACGGGAAAGTATGATAGGCGCTCCAAGATCAGTAAATCCGGCATCTTCGCAATTACCTGCGAATACAGGCAATTCGGTTGAAAGACAGCCTGAAAATACAAGCGAATCAACGAAAAATGGGACAGAAGCCTTGTCTTCCACTTCGGCAATTCGTATTGTTCACGGAAGGGTTATAGATAGCCTGGGCAATCCACTGGCCGGGGTTAGCATTCATATAGTTGGTACAACTAAAGGTACCATAACTGATGCAGATGGCGCCTACTCGTTGCAGGTGGCTCCGAATGCAGTGTTGGAATTTAGCAATATTGGTTACATCACTCATAAAGTGAATGTTGGAATTCAATCCAATATAGATGTTGTCATGCGTACCAATAAAACAGGACTCAGCCAGGTCGTAGTTATCGGCTATGGGACACAACGTGAGGTAGATCTTACCGGCGCAGTTTCTACGATTAGTGCAAAAGAAATTTCCAGAGACCATTCTGTCATTAATGCTACAGACATGTTGGAAGGAAGAATCCCCGGGCTCTTTATAATGAAGAATGGTGGCGCACCTGGAAGCGGGTCAGATATGTACGTTCGTGGGTTGAGTACTTTTAACAACTCTTCTCCTCTGGTTGTCATTGATGGAATTCCAGGTAGAAGTCTTGATGATATTAATCCTAATGACATCGCATCCATATCTGTTTTAAAAGATGCAGCTTCCGTTGCAGTATATGGCGCCAGAGCCGCCAACGGGGTTATCCTTGTTACTACTAAAAGAGGTACCGTTGGCAAACCGGAGATCACCTTCAGTATGAATATGATCAATCAACGACCGACTCAGATTTACAAACAGCTCAATTCCTATCAATATGTTACCCTTTATAATGAAGCATTGAAAAATGAAGACAGCTATAACCCGGTAGTGGGTTCCGGCTGGAATGATGCTCAGGTACAGGCGTTTAAAGATGGAACCGATCCCAATCATTACCCTAATACTAATTGGTATAAAGAACTGATATCCCCTTCTATCTGGCAAAGCACTTACAATCTTTCTGCTTCCGGTGGTACGGAAAATACAAAATATTATCTTTCTGCTGGTTATGTAAATGACAATGGGTTAACTCCTGTTGAAGGATATAAACGTTATAATTTACGGGGAAATATCACTACCACTATTGCCCGTAATCTAAAACTTAACTTAGATCTGGCAGGTATCTATACGAAAAGTCATGGTGAAGCAGTGTATGGTTCCGAATATGTCATTGGGCAAGTCTATAGTACATCTCCAATCCGCGTTAATAAGTTTACGAACGGCGATTATGCTTTTGTACCTGAACAAAGAGGTAGCGCAGCTCAGCAGGCACTGGGTCAAACAGGATTTAACGATAATGATAATAATGTTGTCAATTCCAATCTATCCTTAACGTACGATTTACCCTGGGTAAAAGGATTATCTGTTAAAGGCTTGATGGCGTATGACAAAATGATGGGTTTCAAAAAAAGTTTTGCAAAACCCACGGATATGTACAGCATTGATGCATCCGGAAATTATACTTTGGTACCCGGCTATCCTACAGCGCCTTATTTAAGAGAATCTTATGCACAGGATTACAGCATCACACTCCAGGGTTCTATAAATTATGACAATTATTTTGGAAGTAATCATGTTACTGGAATGTTGTTATATGAACAGTCTCAGGAGAACACAGATAATTTCAGCACAAGAAGGGATAATTTCGTTTCGGCAGCACTGGCTGAATTAAATTTAGGAGATCCCACACGGGTGTCCAATAGCGGAACCGGCTCTGAGAGTGCCCGTCAGGGTGTCGTAGGACGGTTTACTTATGATTACAAGGATAAATACCTGGCAGAATTTAATTTCCGGTACGATGGATCAGACATTTTCCCGCCTAACCACCGTTTTGGATTTTTCCCCTCTGTTTCTGCCGGATGGGTTTTGTCAGAAGAACCATTCTTTAAGGATGCGGTTCCTGCCGTCAACTTTCTGAAGATCCGTGGATCATGGGGACAGTTAGGAAATGATCAGGTTAATCCATTTCAGTTTCTATCCACTTATTCTCTAATTGGTGGTGGCTCTTATGGTGGTGGCTATACGTTTGGTGGTACTAATCCTACTTTTTATCAGTCGTTAAATCCGAATGTGTTACCTAACCCTAATTTTACCTGGGAACGGGCGGTTATGACAGATGTGGGAGTTGATGCCAGTATTTGGGAAGGATTGTTAAGTATCAAGGCGGATTATTTTAAAAAGCGTACAAAGAATATCCTGGCTCCTCCCAGTGGGTTAACACCGGACGTAATCGGCATCAGTCTCCCAGACCAAAACAGTGGTATTGTGGATAATTCGGGATTTGAAATTGAGATTACTCACCGGAATGATATTGGGAAGTTCTCGTATTATATTTCACCTAATATTAGCTTTAGTCATAATAAGGTCGTTTATTTTCCTGAATCCAGCAGCCTCCCCGCATGGCAGAAGGTTAGTGGAAAGCCGGTCAATTTTGATCCTGCAAATGGAATATCTGCTCAGCCAAACCCTTACCTTGGACAAATCGGTTATCATTCGGTTGGATTATATCAGACAAAGGAGCAAATTGCCAAAGGCCCCACCCCGCCATACTCTGATGTAGCGCCTGGTGACATAGAATATGCCGACATAGATCATGATGGCAAAATCACGGCAAATGATATGGAAGTATTAGATGCACATTTCTTCCCGGGTATTCAATATGGAATCAAATGGGGCTGCAGCTATGGTGGCTTAGAACTGAATGTGCTGATGCAAGGTGCTGCAGAGGTGAGTGCCTATAATACACCCGCTAATTATGGCTTTGGATATACGCCCGGAACATTTTTACTGGATCATTGGACTCCTGCGAATACTAATGCGCCTTATCCGAGGCTTTTCCTGAACTATCAAAATAATCAGGAGACCTCTGATTATTGGATTGTAAATACAGCTTATATGAGAGTAAAGAATGTGGAATTAGGCTATCATTTGCCGCAGTCATGGTTGCACCGTATCGGCGCTAAACAGGTTTTGATCACGGTAGGAGGTAATAACCTGTTGACATTTACGAAATTTAAAATGTTTGACCCCGAATCGGCAGGACAGGTAAGAGATCCTTTAATGAAATCTTATACAGCCTCTTTAATGATCACATTCTAATATAAAGTCTTAATCCCCCAAATTTTAAAAGTATTCGATATGAAAAAATATCCTGTTTATATAGTACTTCTCATAATTGTCTTTTTTACAAGTTGTGAAAAAGGCTTCCTGAATAAAGCTCCGTTAGACCAGTATAGTGACGCCAACGTGTGGGCAGATAGTGCGCTGACTATGCGATTTGTGGACAATATTTACGGAAACATCTATAGTATATACGATGATGCAGGCAATAATTATCAGCCTTATGCAGCGATACCAGGGGCAGGCTTTTTACCTATGGATATTACCGATGAAGGTATTGATAGATATTTAAGTGGCACTCCTCTCCAAATTAATGAAGGCCAGTATAACCCTTCCACAGGGGTTTATAAGGATATTTGGACAGGGGTTTATAAAAATGTACGCTCCTGTAATCTTTTCCTGGCACACATGAATTCCATGCCGTTAAGTAATGCATTAAAAGATCGTTTAGCCGCAGAAGTGAAGTTTTTACGAGCATTGAATTATATGCAATTGTATTCCGTTTTCGGTTCTTTTCCTATTATAGATACCATGTTAACGCTGCAAAGTGATCAGTTAAATATTTCCCGGGGAACTGATGCGGAATGTACGGCTTTTATCCTGAAGGATTTGGATGCAGCCGCCGGAGCTTTACCGGTGCAATATAGTGATCCTACTGATCTGGGGCGAGCTACAGAGGGAGCAGCAATCGGCATGAAATGCCGCCTGTTACTGAATATGAAGGATTATACTGATGCCGCTGCTGCGGCGCAGGCAGTGATGAATCTGGGAGTTTATAGCTTATTTGCCGGAGGGTATGAAGCTATGTTTTATCCGGAAAATGACGATAATTCTGAAGTGATCTTTAATAAAGAATACGGAAGTGATCAAAGTGCACAAGTTAACAGTATAGATGTTTATGATAATTCACCTTTTTTTACCGGTTTTGGTAGTGTAATAGATTGTCCTACCCAAAATATAGTGGACGAATACGAAATGACAGATGGATTGTCTTGGGATCAATCCCCCCTTTATAGCCCGGCACACCCCTATGCTAACCGTGACCCAAGGCTCGATGCCAGCGTTATGCATGATAGTTCCCAATGGATGGGACAAACTATTGATATGTCTCTCGGATCTGCATTTAATCCTCTCTCTCAAAATACTCCTACCGGATATATGATCCGGAAATTTCTTAATCCAAATTATATTTTTTATGGTAATAATCTCAATTATCAAAATTGTATTATGCTACGGTTGGCGGAAATTTATCTGGATTATGCCGAATGTGAGTTGAAATTAGGGAATGAAGAAGAAGCACGTAAATATGTGAATATGATCCGGCAAAGACCAGGGGTAGATATGCCACCCATCCCTGCCGGACAGTTAACCTGGGATGATTATGTACGTGAGCGTACAGTGGAGCTTGCCTTTGAAGGACAGCGTTGGAATGATATCCGGCGTTGGGGAATGGGGCCACAGTTAATAGGTACACAGATTTATGGTATGCAGGTTCAGGTAGATCCCAGTACCAGCGCCAGGACGTATAACCGGGTTTTAGTACAGAAAAGAGTCTTTGATCCTAAGATGTATTATTTCCCCATACCACAAGATGTGATAAATAAATATCCGGCAGGGAAAGTTTTGCAGCAAAATCCAGGGTGGTAAATAATTGAATGTTAAATTAACATTGTATGAAAAAGGTCGCCATAGGGGTTGTGTTATTATTGTTTTGCATAGTATCATCCGCACAGCAAAAGAGAATGGTGGTTATTAAAGGAACTATTACCGGTAACCTAAATGGGTACAATAAAATGTATATGTACACTCCCACCAGTAATGATTCTGCGAACATAAAAGATGGACATTATACCTTTTCTTTCCCGTTTAAGGAGGTTGGTATGAAAATGTTTGTGCCTGAATATGTGATGAAAGGAAGAATGTCTTATCGTCCATTCGGTATTCTTATTGATAAATCGGGGACATTTTATATTATTACGAATGTTGCTCATGGAATGTATAACTCCGAGGTGAAAGGTTCAGCAGCAACTGAATTGTATAAGAATTTTGGAAATGATCAGGATGAGGCTTATACGAAAATCAATAAAGCCTTAAGTAAATTATATGGAGAAAAGTGGTATATGATTGAAGAAAATGAAAAAGATGTGCACTATGGAGCCTTTCAGAAATCACAAGACTCCTTACAGGCAACTTACCTGACACCCGTCATAGAAAAGTTGGTGAAAACACATCCTAATTCTGTTGCCAGCGCTTTCGTCCTTGCCACATACAGCGAAGGTGTTGGGTCATTACAACAACAGGAATATTTATATAGTTTACTTTCTCCCAAAATAAAGAAATCAAAGGAAGGAATTCGATTCTATGATTACCTTCAAGGGGTTAAGAATTCAGCAGTCGGGAAAGAAGTTAAAAACTTCAGCCTTCCTAATCCTGAAGGGAAGCAGATCAACTTTGGCCAATTCAAAGGAAAATATGTGCTGGTGGATTTCTGGGCGAGCTGGTGTGGACCCTGCCGGCAGTCTTTTCCGAAAATGAGAAAGATGTATGCATACTATAAAGATAAAGGCTTTCAGATATATAGTATTTCCATTGATCAAAGCAAAAAAGACTGGCAGAAAGCGGTGAAGGAAGAGAAAAACCCATGGCCACAGTCGCTGGATACAAAGAATATTGCTCAAAAAAGATTTGCCATTACTGCTGTACCCACCGCCTATCTGATTAACCCTGGAGGCGAGATTATAGCAAAACAAGTCGGCTTTGATGCCAATGAAGAAGGTCCTGTAGAAAATAAGCTGGATGACTTGTGGGGCAAAATACCGGTATCCCCGGAGAATAAGGCAATAACTGCAAAAGAAAAGAAGACAGTCAAAAGAATACCTGCTTCAAGCATACAATAACACATCATCGTTCGAATAAATTTTGCATTATGACTATTAAAAAGCTACGAGTGCTCACTCTATTGTTTTCCCTTGTGCCCTTTTGTGTAGAGGCACAATCGTCGGATGCCGGTGCCACAATGGATACTGCATCACTCCGCATGGCCGTCCAGACTTATCCCGATAGCCTTCCTTTACACGAGCAATATATCAAGGCTTTTGTAAACAGCATACCTCACATAACGTGGAATAATCAGGATTCTGCCATAGAGTTGCTGACTAACCAATATAAGACCTGGATGCGGCAATTCCCACATTCAGCTATCATTCCTTTTGCAATAGGCGATGCTTTTGCTAATACCGAGTCTCCCAGTGCGAAGCCTTATTTGTTAAAAGCTGTAGAACTTAATCCGAGGCTTGCGAAAGCCTGGATGGATTTATCTATTGATGCGGACCGATGGGGGAATAAAAGGATGTCCACCGAATATTTGCTAAAAGCTTCAAAAGCAGATCCTGATAATCCCGATTATGCCTCCTATTACGCCTTTAGTTTCAGAGATTCTGACCCGGGGAAGTGGAGAAGCCTTGTAAATGATATAGTAAAACATTTCCCGAAAAGCGAAGCCGGTGCAAATGGATTATATTGGATTGCTTTTGATTCACACGATGTAAAAGAGAAGGTAAAGATTTATAAGCAAATGCATACATTATATCCGCCCGATAAGTTTGATTGGTCTCAATATGGCATGTCAAATTATTTTTATTTATTGATAAAAACAAATCCGGCGGAAGCTTTATCTCTTGCTAAGGAAATAGCCGGGAAGATGACTGACAATGACAATAAAAAAGAATGGGAAAAAAACGTGGATTTTGCAGAAAAGATTAATAAGGCTCAACAACTAATTGCCTCCAATAAGCCAGATGATGCACTCCAAGTACTTTCGGGCGCTACTGTAAGTCATTGGACAGGAGCTTTGGAGACATTAAATCTTTTAAAAGCGAAAGCTATGGTCATGAATGGGAATGTCCAATCAGCGTATGACAGCTTGATTGTAACGTATGCCAAATTTCCACATGATAAAACAAGAGAAACACTCTTTGAGTATGGAAGGAAGTTAGGAAAGGATGAAAAACGCGTAAATGCAGACGTATGGGAACAATGTGAAAAAACTGCAAAACAAGCTCATCCTTTTACCCTGAGAGATTATCTTACTAACGACTCCGTTTCGTTATCTGATTTTCATGGCAAGACGGTGCTACTTACTTTTTGGTTCCCCGGGTGTGGCCCTTGCAGAGGTGAATTTCCACATTTTCAGAAAATTGTAAATGAGTTTAAAGCTAAAGGCGAAAATATTGTTTTCTTGGGTATCAATGTGGAACCAAAACAGAATGAATATGTGATCCCCTTTATGAAAGGGACAGGATATAGTTTTATTCCATTAGAGGGGAATAGTGATTGGGCACAAAAATCTTACGGAGTTTATGGGGAACCTACTAATTTCTTAATTGATGGAAACGGCAAGATTATTTTTACTGGCTTTATGATTCAGGATGAGTATGAAGAACAGATGCTGAAATTAATGATCAATTCGATGATGGATACTAATCATAAAAGTTAATCTATATTCTATTAAGGAATCATTAAGTTGAAGCTGAGTTCTAACAACAAATTTAAAAGAATAAATAACTATGAAGTATTTATTAAAAGGATTGCTGGCTTTATCGTTCTTCACCATTGCAATGAGTACTCAAGGACAAAAGCGGACTGTGGTTATGGTGCAGGTAATAGGAGCTCCGGTTGATTCTTTTTCTACTGGATTTTATATGCCGGATACTACCAAAATGTATAAAGCTATTACTCCGTATGAGAAAGAGGCAAGAGAAAAGGAAGAAGATCGTAAGTACGTCATTGATCTGAAAGCACCTACCACGAAGGCTTTAATTGGGACCGAAGCCAGGAACCCCGTACAAGAATATAGCTATCTAACAAAAGTTTTCTTATTTTTACGGCCTGGTGACAGTCTTTTAGTCTCTTACGATATTCACCATCAGAATTCTACCATTCAGTTCAAGGGAAGAGCTGGAACTAATAATAAAATATTATACGAATTTAACAGGATTGAGCCTGCAGCTTTTGATAATCTTAATTTTTCTGACAGTACTACTCCAAACGAGTTGATGGTTTATACCCGGAATGTCAAAATGAGCCGTGTGAAATTGTTGAACCAAAACCAAAAACGTATAAGCCCAGCCTTGTTGAAGTACCTCGAAACGAAGACCAAATTAGATTTTGTTTCGGGGCTTCTGGGGGTTCCGATGATGTTGAATGCTTACTTCCATAAGGAGTTTTCAAAAAGTATCCCCGATGGTTATTGGTCCTTTTCTAAATTAGTTAAGATAGATGAGCACCGATTAAAAGATCAAGATTATGTTGCCTTATTATCCTATACTTATCCCTATTACCTTTTATTAGAACAACAGCATGCCAACAATGTACTTGACAAAGATATTCCCAGAGAAAAACGTTATAATTTAATGTACAGTATTGCAAATAAAACTTATAAGAATCCCACTGTGAAATCCGTCGTATTGGCTGAAATATTGAAAAGCTTATTGGGGGCAACAGAAAATGCTACAAAGTATAGAAATCTATTAGACGACTACCTGAGTAATTATTGTAAGAGTGTAAGTACCAAGCAATCGCTGCTTGCATTTTATGAAAAAAGAGCTTCTTTGGCGGTAGGACAGGTACCACCAAGTTTCCCTATGGAAGATATGCAGGGCAATAAAATAACTTTGGCAAAATTTAAGGGGAAGGTTGTTTATATGGACTTTTGGGCCAGTTGGTGCAGTCCCTGTCGGTACGAGATGAAAGAAGGGGCACCTGGCCTGTTCAAGAAATTTAGAGACAAGGATGTTGTATTTCTTGATGTCAGCATAGATGATTCGGTGACTCAATGGAAACAAGCGGTTAAGGAGCTTAACATTGATGGGCTACAAGTACTTTCAAAAGGTGGTTTTGATAGCCCTGCCGCCAGAACATTTAATATTGATGGCATACCGCATTATATATTGATCGGCCGAGACGGGAAAATATTTAATAATAATGCTACAAGACCTACTCAGGCTGAAACGGTTGAGGCTATTGAGAAGCTATTAAAGCAAGAGAATGAATAATCATTTAAAAATGTAAGGTTACATTCTTGTCTTGATGAATGCGATAGATATCATTATAGGATTTCTCTCGCTTATATAGTTAAGCGATGTTAATAGTTATTGGTAAATTAAAAAGACAAAAAACAATTCAAAATGAAAAAATCAATCATCTTATTATCCTTTGCCTTAATGGCGTTGTATTCCTGTAAGCAGGCCGCGAAGAATAGTTTCACCATTAATGGTAATGTCCAGGGTTTGAAAGATTCACTTATTTATTTCCAGTATCGTGGAGTAGATTCGACCCATGTTGATTCTTCTGCAGTGAAGGATGGGAAATTTACCTTCAACGGACAGGTACCCAATCCTGAAATGGCAATGATTTTCCTGAAAAATTATGCCGGATATGTACAGTTTTTCCTGGAGAATGCGGACATCCATATCACGGGTAAGGCTGATTCCTTAAATGATGCAAAAATTACCGGCTCGCAATCTCAGGATGAATATGAAGTCTATACAGCATCCGTGAAAAACATCACCGATCAGGAAAAGGGATTATATACGCAATATGATTCCGCACGAAAAACCAACGATACCGCTACCATAGCCATGGTAGAAAATCAGATAGATGCATTAGACAGCCAAATGAATAAGCAAACAATAGTATTTATTTCCCATCATCCTAAAAGCTTCGTTAGTCTGAGTCAGTTGCAACAACTGACTTACAGCACACCTTATGCGGAACTGGAAAAATTATATGCCGGATTGGATACTGCTGTACAAAACTCTGCAACAGGAAAGAAGATGGCAAAGCAGTTGGCAATTATGGCAAAAACTGCTATTGGACAGCCGGCCATAGCGTTTACCCAAAATGATGTGAATGGCAAACCAATAAGCCTTTCTGATTTCAAAGGAAAATATGTGCTGGTGGATTTCTGGGCAAGCTGGTGCGGTCCCTGTCGTGCAGAAAATCCGAATGTGGTGAAAGCGTATAATCAATACAAGAATAAAAATTTTACTGTCCTTGGCGTATCGCTGGATGAAGATTCTACGGCATGGACCAAGGCCATTGTGCATGACCATCTTACCTGGACAGAAGTTTCCGATTTGAAAGGATGGAAAAATGCGGCAGCACAGGAATATGGTGTGAATGCTATTCCGGCTAATTATTTAGTTGATCCTAATGGAACTATCATTGCACATAATCTTCGCGGCGCAGCATTAGATAAAAAGCTGGCTGAAGTGTTACAATAAGCTTCTTATGAGTTAGATTTTTGGTTGATAAAATGGCCCCGCTATGACAGGGCTTTTTAGTCTATAAAGGGTTTCGTATCAGATTGCCAATTATCAATCCATGTCGTTTAGTTAAGAATTTTGTCACCCTGATCGTAGTCGAAGCCCGCCTGACCGGACGGGAAGGGGTGTTGCCAACGATGCCATGGTTCGACTTCGCTCACCATGACAATTTCGTTTCCTATTCTTCACTAAACGACATTGAATTATCAATGTTAAATGCAGGCAGGCCTGCCAGAACATTATAAGTTCGGAATTCCTTACCCGTAATGAAAAATCAATACTTTCAGGCTATTAACTCGCAAAATGAAATTGCGGAAACCAGTAACATTTTTCTCAACGTCATCTTTTAGCTCTTTCTCATCTTTTACTTTCTTTGCCTTGCCGCAAAGAAAGTAACAAAGAAAAGTCAAGGCTGGCGAAAAAAAGCTAAAAATTTACA
>SCQV01000243.1 GCA_004299085.1 Chitinophagaceae bacterium
ATTATGAAGGCTTATAAAGAAGCTTTACGGAAAGGGTAGAATAAATAAAGGGTAAAGTGAAGAGAGAGCGGAAAGGTGAAAAGTGACAGTTAATATATGCCAAGTATGGTTGCTGTGAATCAACCCCGCTTCTTCTAATTTTGTAGTTAGCGTGATGCTTTTCCGTTCTTCTTCCTTATTCCCAAAGAAACCTGTCATAATTATTTCTCATCCTTTATTTCAAACTGTTGATTAGTAACCGGCGGCTGAGTGGGAATGGTAATGACTATAAATGCGTGGTTGGTTGCGTAGTGGCAATTGTTACAGGCGTTGGTCATCAGGGTGAAGGCTGATTTGAACCGTGAAAGGTTTTTTGATGCTATAGCAATTTCCATACTGTCTATTGAGGCATTGATCATAGGAACATCCTCCACTTCCGGGCGGCCGGTAACATACTTTTGCAGACCGGCAAATGTTTCTTTCATTTCATCTGTTTCATATCGAGCTAAAGGCCAGTTCTGATTAAGCCCTTCAAACCATAATTTAGAATGGTGAAGTTGAATGGTATTCATAAATTCTCCTAATCCGGGAACATAAGTGTTATCGCCTGATTCATTGGTTTGTGGCGCCGGTTGTTGATTCTGTCCGGCATGATTACCGGAGCAGGAAGCATATACGATAAACAAGCACATAATTCCTGCTATGATGAAATAACTTCTCATGGTTAGTTTCTCATTTTTATAAAGGTAGTCTTTTCCTTAAACTTTATTGAATGGGTCCGGCCGTTTCTTCTGAAAATGATGGATATATGTTTCTGGTAGGGATGATGCTACTGATGGAAACTCAACACCTTTTGGAGAGCAGTTTCAACAGGTACTCTTGGGTGCAAGGCCTGGTATCCCGGAAAGCCGTAACTTTACTTTCATTTTATAACACAAAAAAGGATTATTATGAGTAAAATATGCTTCGGAATGGTAACGCTAACTTTGTTCGTTTTCCTTTCAGCCTGCAATAGCACGCATAATAGCAATAGTACTTCTGCAGATTCTACGGCGGCACCTATGGGTCAGAATGAACTTCCTGTGTCGCATGTTAAAAATGGGCCACCTGCAGTTCCAGCGGGGGCAAAAGTATTTTTTGTCAATCTCAAGGATGGTCAAACTGTTTCCTCTCCGGTGGAAGTGAAAATGGGAGTCTCAGGTATGTCTGTGGACTCTGCAGGCGTGGTTAAAGCGGGATCGGGTCATCATCATATTCTCATTGACGCCGGAGACTCTGTGGTTGTGGGAACCGTGATTCCGGCTGATGCCCACCATTTGCATTTCGGGAATGCGCAAACGGAAGCAAGATTGAATCTTCCTCCCGGGAAGCATAGACTTACTTTACAATTTGCAGATGGAATACATCGATCTTATGGCAGACAGATGGCGGCATCCGTTACCGTGAATGTGAAATAATCCTACAGAATAATAAAGGTTATGCAATGAATAGGCAGGAGTTATAACTGCTGAGCGGGAGCAGTAATCACAATAAACGCATGATTGGTTGCATAGTGGCAATTATTACAGGCATTACATTGAACATATACATCCTTATTATTACAGCTTTGGTAATTGCGGGCATCCTTATCCGGCCATTTAAGGTTTCTGAAGCGATATGGCCGGTGGCCGGCGCCGTATTATTGGTTATACTGGGATTGCTTTCTTTTCATCATGCACTTGCCGGTGTAAAAAAAGGATTGGATGTATATCTGTTTCTGATGGGGATGATGCTACTGGCGGAAACTGCAAGAGCGGAAAATATTTTTGACTGGGTGGCGGCTCACGCTACCCGATCTGCCAAAGGATCACCTAAAAGATTATTTTTGTTTGTCTATATCGCCGGCATTTTAGTCACTGCATTTTTATCCAATGATGCCACGGCTGTAGTGTTGACTCCCGCGGTGGCGGCGGCAGTAAAAGCCACTAAATCTAAACATCCGCTTCCTTATTTATTGATATGTGCTTTCGTGGCAAATGCAGCTTCCTTTATGCTGCCTATTTCCAATCCTGCTAACTTAGTGATTTATAACGGTGTAACGCCCCCCCTTTCCGTGTGGGTGTCCATGTATGGCTTACCGGCGGTGGCGTCTATTTTACTGACTTTCTTATTTTTATACTTCACGCAAAAGAAAAAGCTGGCCGGTAAAATGGAGAAAGATATTAAAGTGCCTTCTCTTACTTATGGCGGCAAAATAGCCTTGTTTGGAATTGCGGCAACCGTCATTATTCTCTTGGCGTGTTCCGCCTCGGATATCCCATTGGGACCGCCCACGGCAATTACGGGTATTCTCACTTCATTGATAGTTTTAGTGCTGGCAAAGAAAAGTCCGTGGAAAATTATAAAAGGTGTCTCCTGGTCTATTATCCCCTTTGTTGCGGGATTGTTTGTCATTGTGGAATCATGGGATCAGGCAGGGCTGACCGGATTGATCAGTACTTGGTTACATCACCAGTCGGGGATTTCAGTGGCAGGCGCTTCCTGGAAAAGCGGGCTGATACTTGCTTTCGGAACCAATATTTTAAATAATCTTCCGGCGGGCTTAATTGCAGCCAATGCAGTCCATGCTGCTCATATTCCCGAAATAATCAGAAGTGCTGTACTGGTAGCCATAGATCTGGGACCGAACCTTTCTGTTACGGGTTCTTTGGCTACCATTCTTTGGTTGATAGTTTTAAGAAGAGAAGGTCATCTGGTCAGCGCCTGGACTTTTTTGAAGTTAGGCTTTATTATCATGATACCG
>SCQV01000244.1 GCA_004299085.1 Chitinophagaceae bacterium
TATCTGACCCAGTTTAATACCGATGCTTACTATGGTTTGAATAATCAATTAGTCACAGCATTTGCACCGGTTGCCCTTACGAATGCCAATTTAAAATGGGAGGCTGCTGTTTCCCGTGATATAGGCTTGGATATTTCCCTGTTCAACAGCCGGTTACAAGTGACTGCAGATTATTACAGAAATAAAAGTAAAGACCTGTTAGTGAATGTGCCCGTGCCAACCACATCAGGATATACTTCTCAAATCCAGAATGTGGGAGCTACTGCTAACAATGGATTTGAACTTCAAGTCAATGTAGCTATCATACAAACCAAGAATTTTAGCTGGAACGCTAATTTCAATATTTCATTCAATAATAATAAAGTGCTAAGCCTCGGCGGGCAGGAACAATCATTCCTAATTAATTCCGGATGGGCCGGCAGCGCCAATCCGGCAGATTATATTGTAAAAGTAGGTGCTCCAGTTGGCAGCATGTATGGGCTGGTAACGGATGGCTACTATACCCTGGATGACTTTAATTACGATCCCAATACACAAACCTATGCTTTGAAGCCGGGGATGGTTGATAATAAAAATGTAACAGGTTTATATCCCCAGCCCGGCATGATCAAATTCAAAGGATTGAATGGCGATACATTAATAGATAATAATACTGACCGTACTATTATAGGCAATGCTAATCCTAAATTTTTCGGAGGTATCAATCAACAATTTACGTGGAAAAACTTTGATGCAAGCATCTTCCTGAATTTCCAATACGGTAACAATGTTTTCAATGACAATAGATTAGCCTTTTATAGCGGTTATATCACCAATGGTAATTTGCTATCCATTGCCAATGGACGCTGGCGCACCATTAACGCGCAGGGACAAGTGGTAACAGATCCTAAAGAATTAGCTGCTTTAAATCAAAATGCAAAATTATGGATACCGATGACTACCGGCAGTTCATGGACTCCACAATCATGGGCGGTGGAAGACGGCTCTTTTATACGCATCAATAACATTACGCTGGGTTATACTTTGCCGCAACAGTTGACTAAAAAAGTAGGGATTCAAAAATTCAGGATATATGTTACCGGTAATAACCTGGCAGTGATTACCAACTATTCGGGTTATGACCCGGAGGTGAACGTAAGGCGCTCCACTCCTATGACGCCCAATGTTGACTTCTCCTCTTACCCGCGCGCCAAAGCTTATATCGCCGGAGTAAATGTTACTTTTTAAAAAGATAAAAGACAAAAGTGAAAAGATAAAAATATAAATATAAGAACTGTCACCCTGAGCGAAGTCGAAGGGTGCGAATTAAAATATTATACCATGAAGTTCAAATCAATTCCATACATTTTTATATCGGCTGCATTAGCTGTTGTCGCATTAGAGATCACTTCCTGCAAGAACTGGCTTACTGTAAATCCTGTTTCTTCTTTTGGTCCGGACGCAGTTTTCGGAACCGTTGCTAATGCACAAAAAGCTGTTTTCGGCGCTTATCAGGAACTTGCCGGAGACCAGGGATATGGCATCAGGCTTAGCATGTATTATCCGTATGATGATGATTGCATTATGGGCGCAGGTGGTGATGGAGATAATGATCGCCGCGATCTCGGCAGGTATAATCTTACAGCAGGCAATGCGCAGCTTGCCAAGCCGTTCAATCAGCTATACGCCGGCATTGAAAGAGCCAATCAATGCATTAAATATATCCCGCAGATGAGTCTGTACAAGAATGGTACAGAACAACAACAGGGTGAATTAAAAAGACTATATGGCGAAGCATTGACGCTGAGGGCACAGTTTTATTTTGAACTGGTAACCACCTGGGGAGATGTGCCTGCACAATGGATCCCTTCGGCAGATATTCCTGATTTGTTCCTGAAAAAAACAAGCCGGGATACTATCTATACCCACATATTAAACGATTTAAATACAGCAGAGGCCTTAGTCCCATGGCCATCAGGAGTGAGTGCATTAGGCGATGCCAACGATGAACGCATCACTAAAGGGGCGGTAAAGGGATTGCGTGCGCGTGTTGCATTATTCGCCGGAGGATATTCATTGAAAACTGATAACAAAATGGAGCGCGTTGCCAATTACAAACAATTTTATGAGATAGCGGATACGGAATGTGAATCTGTTATTCAATCAGGAGAATATAGTTTAGATCCAAGTTTTCAGGATCTGTGGCAAAACCAGTTAGACGCGCATAAAATAGATCCTTATCACGAAATTATGTTCCAGGTAGCCATGGCGGGAGCCACTTCAGCCACGGACAGTAAGCTGGGATATTACGATGGCCCTGGTGGCAGCTTAACGGCATTGCCTACTTATTTTTATATGTTTGATTCTGCAGATACCCGCAGGGATGTAACGATAGCGCCTTATAAGATCAACAGTGATAATACATTAGCTCCCTCCGGTATTACCGCATTATATGATGGTAAATTCAGGAGGAACTGGATAACAAACCCTACCCTTGATATCGGCAATAAAGCTCAGAATTTCGGACTAAACTGGCCTATTCTCCGTTATTCGGACGTGCTGCTGATGTATGCGGAAGCTGAAAACGAGCTTCACCAGGGGCCAACGCCGCAGGCGATTGCCGCGTATAACCAGGTAAGAAGCCGTGCGTTTGCAGGAAATATGAACGGAGCCGGTACCCCCCCCTCTGATTATGTAGGATTTTTTAGCGCCATCATAAAAGAGAGGGCCTTGGAATTTGGCGGAGAAGGCCAACGCAAATATAACCTGATCAGGTGGGATTCTTTAGGAGCAAAGTTGGCGGAACGGAAACAGCAAATGCAGGCGATGTCCCAAGGGTTGCCACCATATAATACCTTACCTAAGAATATGTATTATATGCCAAATACATCCACTACCACTGTTGATTGGGTCACTTCATTTTATCAACCGGCCCCTTCCATCCCACCTGCAGGTGCTAAATCTGTCAGTTGGATTACCAGCAGTATTTGGTCGGGTAATCTGGCTAAATATGCGGAAGGATTTAAATACGATCACAGTGAATTATATCCCATACCACAATCATCTGTTGATGCGAATCCAAATCTGACGCAGGATTACGGATATTAACTTATATATGTTTGATTTAAAAGATGAATGATATGAAAAAGATCAATATTCAATATATTTTCCTCTTGAGCTTTCTGGTACTCGTTGCCGTTTCATTTTCTTCCTGTAAGAAAATGCTTGTAGAAAAATTTATCCCGTCCCGAATGTTTACACCCACCAGTGTGTCCGTTTCGGGCGGAGATACCTCAGTTACCATTAGCTGGCCGGCTTCGCTCAATGCTCCCACCAAGGGAGTCACATACACGGTCGAAATAAATACCGATTCAAGTTTCCGGGCGGCTCCTGCTCTTTCAATTACCGTGAATGCCACTTCAGTTACCATTACAGATGATACACTGCAGGATAACCAGCGTTATTTCGCCAGAGTAAAAGCGAACTCGTCCAATGCGTCATCGTCCTATTGGATGGTAGATACCGTTGCTTTTACATTAATCGGAGTACAAATATTTCATCCATTGCAAAGCTCAGATATCATTGACAATGCCGTAAGGCTTACCTGGACGCCCACACCGGATGTTTCAGAAATACTTTTTACCGCTGCCAATGGTGATACTACACGGGTAGCCATCAGTGATTCCGTAAATATGGCAGGCCAGCTAATAGTTTATGGTCTTCAATCTGGGACACGCTATACTGCCCAGATATTAGCAAAACATAAGAGCAAAGGAAAGCTCACTTTTACAACCCTGGCTCCCGTCACAGGTGCTAACGTAATTGATCTTAGAAGTATCTCTAATGATCCGCTTGTGCTTTTTGATACCCTCTCGCAGATACCTTCGGGCAGCATCGTTTTACTTGCCAGAGGGCAAACGTACGATTTTCCATCCTCCTATGTGATTGACAAAACAGTCACTATTCAGAGTGGGCTGGGTTTCTTATCCCCTGCTGTATTATCGCTTGCGAATAATTTTGACGCATCCGGTAATATAGATTCAATCCGTTTTTCTGATCTCGCTATCGCTTCAGCAGGTTCCAACTACTTTATGAACGTGAGCCAGCCAACGAATATCACTACCTTAAGCGTGGTCAATTGTACAACACAAGGGAATTACAGTAATTCATTTATCCGTTTAAAGGAAAAAGGGGATTTAATTTCAAATCTGAATATCAATAATTGCATCATTGACAGCTTTGGTGTCGGGTCAAAGTACTCACTGATTTATGCCAATGCCAGCAGCGCCGCATCCATTGCTAATATTAATATTACCAACAGTACCTTCTATTATTTTTATTCCTTAATACGCCAGGATAAAGTGACTACAAGCTCAATCAATATCAGCAACAGCACCTTTGATAATATGATCAACCAGGGAGGATATTTCTTCCAATATACGACTTTCCCAACCTCATTTAATATCACCAATTGTATTTTGGGAAATACCTTAGACCCCACAAATGCGCAGGGAATCAGCTCCTCTTCTGCGACCGTCAGCGTATATAATTCCTATATGACTTCGGATTGTGTGTTCAGCGCTAATCCATTAACAGGATTTACAAATTATTCAGGAACGGCTTCACAATTATTCAGAAATCCGAACCAGGGAGATTTTACTATCATAGATAATTCTTTTGCAGGAAAAAACAGCTCGGGCGATCCTAGATGGAGAAACTAATATAATTTATAAGATGATCAATCAATCTTTTTACCTTAGTAGAAAAATAATCCGCCATAAGGATAAAAACCTTATTACCTTATTATTCTTGATCTCCGATTTATCTTACAATAAGCTGATAAGGTCAATTGGATGCAGGATCATAGCTAGGATTACTACTAAGGTTATAAGGTTACTTTTGCCTCCGAATTTATTTAAAAGAATGCTCCCGATTAGCTTTTTCCTGATAGCGGCAGGTATAACTCCTTCTTTTGCACAGCAAAAAATAGAAAATGAGATCAGCAGGTATGTGAAAAACGCTCCCTTTCAAATGGAAGCCCCTGCCTTGCCAAAAATCCCGGAGCATAAAGTGACGATCACTGATTTCGGTGCCGTGGGAAATGGTCATATTTTAAATACAAACGCCATCAATAAAGCGATTAATAGTTGTGCAGATGCAGGGGGGGGTACCGTGATTGTTCCTCCGGGATTATGGCTTACAGGCCCTATTGAGATGAAAAGCCATATCAATCTTCATCTGGCACAAGGCGCTATTCTTTTATTCAGCCCGGATCATAGCCTGTATCCGTTTATCAGAACATCCCCGAAAAGCGATAGGTGGTTTGTGACGCCTCCCATTTATGGATATGATTTGAGTGACATTGCTATTACGGGTAAAGGAATCATCAATGGGTCTGGTGATTCCTGGAGGCCCATGAAAAAAGAAAAAGCTACTGCATCCCAATGGAAGGATTTAATGAAGTCAGGGGGAACAGTAAGCGAAGATGGGAAGATGTGGTGGCCCACGAAAGAAGCGATGGAAGGAGAAAATTATTTGAAAGAAGTAAGAAAACAGCATGAAAAAATTACTGAGAAAGATATGATACCCGCGCGCGATTTTTTACGTCCCAATCTTGTTTCATTGGTGAATTGCAGTAAAGTGCTTATAGATGAAGTAACCCTGATGAATCCGCCAAAATTTACTTTGAATCCAAGATATTGCCGTGATTTGGTTATTCGCCGGGTCAAAATAAATAATGAATGGTATGCACAAAATGCAGATGGTATAGACCTCTCTAACTGCAGTAATGCGGTCATTTATCAATGCACTGTCAACGCGGGTGATGACGGTATATGCATGAAATCAAGCAGAGAAAGTTCAGATAAAACAGATACCGCCAGTCTAAAGAATATTATTATCGCGGATAACATTGTTTATCATGCACACGGCGGTTTTGTCATTGGCAGCAATACGGATGGCGGGATGGAAAACATCTTTGTACATAATTGCAATTATATTAATACAGACGTAGGTATCCGTATCAAAAGTGCACGTGACCGGGGTGGATTAGTTCACAACATTTATATCAGCGATATATATATGGCCAACATAGCTACCGATGCTGTCTTATTCAATACTTATTATGAAAATAAAATGAAAGCATCCACTTCCTATCCGGTAACAAAAACTACTCCGAGATTTGAGAACTTCTATCTGGATAATATTTATTGCGATGGAGCGGGTGTTGCCATATCATTGACAGGACTACCTGAGATGCCACTGAATCACCTGTATTTTAAAAATATAAATATTACGGCCGGTAAAGGATTTTCGGCTGTAGATACATCCAACATTTCTTTACAAAAGGTAATTGTGAACGGTCATGAATACAACCGGTAAAAAGATGATTTTATTAACTGCCGTTTTATTATTTTTTTTGGCATCCTTTGCACAACAAAAGGATGCTATTGTAGTGGCGCAAGATGGAAGTGGAAATTTTGAGACGGTGCAGCAGGCCTTCGATGCAATTCCAGAAAATAATAGTAAGCCAATCACGATCTTTGTAAAAGAGGGCATTTATAAAGAAAAATTATATCTTGATTCTGAAAAAAGCTTCGTCACTTTAATAGGGCAGGATCGCTTTAAAACCATACTTACTTATAATGATCATAGCGGGAAAACAACTTCCGGTGGTGATACGATCAATACGGTTACCTCCTGCAGTTTCCTGATAGATGGCAATAATTTTACGGCGCGAAATATAACTTTCAGAAATAATGCCGGACTGGATGCAGGCCAGGCGGTAGCAGTAGAAGTGAATGGGGATAAAGCTTCCTTTACCAATTGCCGTTTTATCGGAGATCAGGATGTATTATTTACGAGGAATGAGCATAGCCGCGAGTATTATAAAGACTGTTATATAGAAGGTACGACAGATTTTATTTTTGGCGCGGCCACTGCCTGGTTCGAGGAATGCCGTATTCATAGCAAAAAGAATTCGCATGTCACAGCAGCTTCCACACCTGAAGATCATCCTTTCGGATATGTTTTTTATGATTGCGAACTGACCGGAGATACCGGTATTACAAACGCCGATTTGGGGAGGCCCTGGCGTCCTTATGCAAGTGTTACCTTTATGCATTGCTATATTGGTCAGCATATAAAAGCGGCAGGATGGTCGAATTGGCATCATACAGACAGCTATAAGACTGCCCGGTTTTCAGAATATGAAGATGGTGGGCCTGGGGCAAATTCTAAAAAAAGAATATTTTGGTCACATCAATTGACAAATGAACAAGCGAAGGAATATACGATGGAGAATGTATTGCAAGGCTGGGTGCCGCCGGGGAGTAAATGTAAATAGAAGTGTAGGGTTGAAAGGTTGTAAGGTT
>SCQV01000245.1 GCA_004299085.1 Chitinophagaceae bacterium
GATACTCGTCAGAGTCGTCAGACCTGACAAAAAATGGCAAAAAAGCCATTTTTTGTCACTGCTTCGCAGAAATTTTACTACTGCAAAATTTTAATTCAAATACTTTTCATCATCTCCGTCTTCCTGTGATGTATTCCCCCTGAAAATGTTCGTAATGATTTCCCAGTACTATCGGAAAAGACTGTGTTTATTTCAGCAATAATGGAGCAGGCTATCTCTTCCGGTGTTTCCGCTCCTATATCCAATCCTACCGGACTATGGATGCAAGCCTGTTGCACTGGTGAAAAGATGATACCTTCTTCTTTCAATTCGCTGATTATCCTCTCAAATTTTTTCCGGGGTCCAAGCATGCCGATATACGGAACGTCATATTGAGAGAACCTGCGCAGCATGGCTTTGTCATAATGATAATTATGCGACATGATCAGGCAGGCCATTCTTTGATTGATAAGATTATCCAAAAGCGCTTTTTCAGGCTCGGCAATTACAATATGGCAGGCAGGAAATCGCCGCGTATTGGCATAATTAGGCCTCCCGTCTATTAAAGTAACACCCCAGCCCATCAATCCGGCCATCTGCACGACTGGAAATACATCATTTCCTGCACCCGCGATAACAAGCGAGATATCAGGCTTTACGTATTCAAGAAAAGCGGACAGCTCATGATGCATAGATTCCTCAGCATCTCCTCGCTGCAGAGTGCTTGTACCGTAATTTATAAATAAAGAATGTGCCGCTTTAAATACTTTTTTTATATCATTTAGAATATCTTCTCTTATGCAGGGCGGCAATTCACCACCACTGTTGGCATTAGGGAAAACCGTTTTTCCCTCCTTCATGAAATCATTCTTTACTAACAGTCGTGTTCCCTGCCGCACGTCCCGGTAATCTTTTAAAGAAAATAAAGTAACCAGCGCCGAGGGTGATTTTTCCTGAGTGGCTATCTTTAAAAATGCTATCGGATTTTGAGGGTTTTCAGGATGAACTGGCTCAATCAAAACGTGTATAGTGCCATTACATCCAAGGTTGATACCAAAAACCGCATTGTCTTCATCTGTTGTATGATAAGTGACTAATAAAGGCCGATCCTGCATGATGACCATAAGCGCCTTGCGAAGCGCATCTCCTTCCAGGCAACCTCCGCTGATGGCGCCCGTCAGCAAACCCTCTTCTGTTATCAGCATACGCGCTCCCGGAGCGCGATAGGACGACCCTTCTATATGCACAACCGTGGCAAGCGCAGTTTTTTGCCCATGTTGCTTCGCCTGTTCAAAAGCCTGAATAATTAATTTGATTTCTTTCATCGCCCGTTTGTTTTATCCTCATACCTGAATGACATACATTGAAGAATTATTGACTGTCCGCTTTAATACAGTAATGATATTATAGGAACGCAGACTTGCCTGCGGCAGGCAGGTCTTTATGATTCCTTATGATCTCCGCCGAAGGCTGATCATATTTTAATCTGTCTTCGGCTGATGGAATATGATTGATAATCTGCGATTATCTTAACGGATCATACCGATCTGCGTTCTATTTTTTAACCTGTACAATTGCGGATAATCATTGAAGGATTCATTTCTAATACCGTTTTTTTAATCACATCCACTGCAAATATGACTTCTTCTTCTGTAACAAATCTGCCTAAGCTGATGCGAACAGAATGATGAGCCTCCTCATCGCTCAGGCCCATCGCTTTCAATACATGAGACGGCTTTTGAACATTGGACGAGCAGGCGCTTCCTCTGCTGAGTGCAATAGATTTTGAAAGGGCTAAAAGAAGCTGCTCATTATCCGTACCCGGAAATAATATATTACTGACATGTGGTAAACGATTGCTGCCGCCATTCACGGAAGAACCGGGTATGGCCGACAAAAGCGCCGCTTCCATCCAATCCCTTAGTAATTGCAGTCTGCCGCCATCTGCCTCCATTTCCTTCCTGCAAAGCATCGCCGACGTACCAAAGCCCACGATACCCGGCACATTTAAAGTACCGCTGCGCAATCCATATTCCTGGCCTCCGCCATACGTCAAAGGAGGTATGTTCAGTTCTTTATTTTTATTCCTCATATATAAAGCGCCAATCCCTTTAGGCCCATACATTTTATGGGCAGAAAAAGACATCAAGTCAACCTTATCACGATCAACATCTATTTCTATTTTACCTGCCGCTTGTGTGGCATCACAGAAAAAACAGATATGATGTTGTCTCGCCATTGCCCCGATTTCTTTCACCGGGTAAATAGTTCCTGTTTCATTGTTGGCATACATTAGCGCTATGCAAATAGTTTCACCGGTAATCTTATTTTCTAATGATTCAAGAGAAATATTTCCCTGAGCATCTACATCCAGGTAAGTAATATTGTAGCCGTTTTCTTCCAGATATTTACAGGTATTCAGCACCGCGTTATGTTCCGTACTTACCGTAATGATGTGCTTCCCTTTTGAGGCCTGGGCTTTGGCTATTCCCTGAAGAGCGATGTTGACCGATTCAGTAGCTCCGGATGTAAAAAGAATGTTCTGAGCATTTGCTCCAATCAATTTTGCTACCAGCGATCTTGCTTCTTCAACCGCATCTCTGGCAATCCATCCGAAACTGTGATCATTACTGGATGCATTGCCACAATTGTTTGTAAAATAGGGCAACATGCTATCCACCACTCTGGGGTCACAAGGTGTTGTTGCATTATAATCAAGATATATGGGCAGCTTTAACATTGGAAAAATCACATTACATTACTTATATCAGTCAAACAAGCCGCTTTTAATAAAAGGCTGTGTCCTTAGCCGCACTCCCGTGGCGGCAAATACGGCATTGGCCACTGCAGGTCCGGCGGGAGGCAGGGGCGGCTCACCCAAGCCGGTAGGATGTTCATTGCTTTTAATAAACTGAACTTCTATTTCCGGTACCTCTATCATTTTGATCATTCTGTAATGATTAAAATTTGCCTGATCAGGCTTGCCTTTGGTTAAGGTAATTTCAGCATATAAAGCATTGCCGATACCATCTATGATCCCGCCTTCCACTTCATTTTCAGCACCACTGTGATTTATAAGAATGCCGCAATCCACTGCACAGTATATTTTCTTTATCTTGATTTTGCCGTTGTCCTGTTTAAGCACCTCGGCAATTTGTGTGATGTAGGTATCAAAACAATAATAGGCTCCGATTCCCTGATATATCCCTTTGTCTTTGGGCTTCCCCCAACCCGCCATTTCTGCAGTCTTTTGAATAACTGCAGCGTAGCGATCGGGATCATAATCCACTTTGCCGACCGGCTTCTTCTTGGCCTGTTCCAAAAGCTCTAACCGGAACGCCACCGGATCTTTTTTTATTCCGTGAGCAATTTCATCCATAAAAGTTTGCTCGGCAAAAGCGATAAAATTATGAATAGGCCCTCGCCAGGGAGCGGTCGTAACAGGGCTTTTATAATCTTGTGCATCCACTTGGAGATTAGGTACGGCGCCCGCGGGGAAATTATTGGGCCTCGATGCATTTCCCGTCACCCCAACAGAATTATTATGCCAGGCAATCAGGTTGTTATTAGCGTCCACAGCAGCTTTATACTGGTAGGAACACATAGGTCTGTAGTAACCGCCACCCATATCATCCTCCCTGGTCCATATCAGATTGACCGGTGCGCCAACTGCTTTGGACGCCAATACCGCTTCTTCCACAAAATCGAACATCAGGCGGCGGCCGAAGCCACCCCCCATCCGGGTCATCATGACGGTAATTTTGTCTTCCGGTATGCCCAGCAGCTTCGCCGTTTTATGACAAATGCTTTCCGGATTTTGCGTGGGGCCGTATAACTCTACTCCATCAGATCTTACATCGGCAAAAAAGTTCATCGGCTCCATGCAATTATGTGCAATAAATGGAGCCTCATACCAGGCTTCAAAAGTGCGAATGCCTGGCTTGGAGAAAGCTTTTTTAATGTCCCCGTCTTGACGTTTAGGATCATCATCCGGGCCTTTTATCAATAATGCTTTAAAATTATTCAGATAATCGGAAGTGCTCTCAAGCAGGACATCGCTCTGCCATTCAGCCTGAATTTTTTTTGCTCCCTGCATGACCTCCCAGATAGATCTTCCAAATACCGCAATCTTATCACCGATACGAATTATTTTTTCAACGCCCGGCGATTTTTGTGCTTCGATGTCATTAAATGATTTCAAAGTCTGACCAAATGCAGGAGGCCGTACCATAGCCGCATAAAGCATCCCTTTCCGTTTGGTATCTATTCCATACTTATAGCTGCCGGTAACAATAGCCTGATTATCCACACTCGGGATACGCTTGCCAATCAGCCTGAATGTTCCGCTATTTTGTAGAGTAATATTCTTAGGCACCGGCATCTTGGCTGCACGTGTTGTCAACGCCCCATAAGCAACCTTTTTTTCACTGTCCTTTAATAACACCATGCCATTGGCAGTGTAACATTTGTCCGGCGATACTGCCCATAACGCTGCAGCCGCATTGATCATCATCTGTCTCGCAGTAGCTCCGGCTTTTCTGAATGGATCCCAGCTCGCTTTCACCGAACCGCTTCCTCCCGCTACTTGCCTGTGATACTTTTTAGTATCCAGACCTGCCTGCTCAATATGCACCTGACTCCAGTCCACATCTAACTCTTCAGCTACTATCATAGGCAACGAGGTTTTAACGCCCTGGCCATCTTCGGGATTGGGCGCCATGATGGTGATCTTGCCATCGGCATCTATTTTTATATACGCATTCAACGTCACGGGTTTCCCTTTCCCGGATGAGCAGCCAATCCAGCTAAAGCCCAGCATAATTCCTCCGCCGGTAAGTGCGCTGATCTTAATGAAATCTCTTCTCTTTAAACCATTGACGGATCTATTTTCCATGATAATTGATGATTTCAGATATAAAATATAAAATGATTATCCGCTATAATGCAGGAACCTATATGATAGCTCTCGTTTGGCTCAATATCGAATGTCCAACACCGATTTCCGATTTTAGAAGTACTGTCCCTACTTCAATATTCATCATTCCTTGTTCAATGTTCATTATTCAAAAGATGTTCCTGTACTTAAACGGATAATCATTAAATATAATTATCCCAGCACTTGCCCCGTAACCTTTTCAGAGGCAAGCTTGATCGCTTTTCTGATCCGGGTATAACTGCAGCAACGGCAAATATTAGTCATAGAATCGTTGATGTCCTCATCAGTAGGATGGGGCTTTTGCTTCAGCAAGGCTACCGTAGCCATGATCTGGCCTGCCTGGCAATATCCGCACTGGGGCACATCCAATTCTTTCCAGGCCACTTGTACGGGATGATCTCCATTTTCTGAAAGTCCTTCAATAGTGGTTATTTCTTTGTCCCCCACGCCGGCGACAGGAAGTACACATGACCTGATGGCCATATCACCTAAATGAACAGTGCATGCGCCACACTCTGCTATCCCGCATCCATACTTCGTGCCGGTAAGTTCCGCGAAATCACGTATCACCCAGAGCAGAGGCATATCCGGATCTACATCAACGGTATATTTTTTTTTGTTGATCGTAAGATTATAGGTGGCCATGATATTATCTATTTTGTAATAAAGGTATCAAAAATCAACTAACTGATCTTTAAAAATTGATCAACGGTTTTCCTCGTTGCTGACAGCCCTGTATAATTCCGATCCGGCCAATAATACAGGCCCTAACGCATGGGGATCATCGGTCGGATGCGGACGGCTATAATAATAAGCAATATCCGGGCTGACATTTGTTCCGATACAGACATCCCCGATTGCTCCCTGACCGGTAATTTTAGTCTCCAAGCCCTGCCATCCTTTCTCCGCCACCTTCAGATAGGCCTTCGGTATCCAGCCTTCGTTAACCGCTCTTGCAATGGAATAAACAAACATGGCGGTGCAGGAAGTTTCCAGGAAGGAAGCGGGCTTGTCCAACAACTGATGCCATAAGCCGGAAGAATCCTGGTAGCGGGAAACACCCACAATCTGACGCAACAACAAATGAATCAATTTTTGTCGCCCGGGATAATTTTCCGGAAGATTATTCAGCAAAGCCACCTGTGCAAACATGATCCAGCCGTTGGCACGTCCCCAGTGGGCTACACCATTCATCTTAATATCACTATACCAGCAATGAAAGAACAATCCTGTCCGGTCGTCATACAGGTATTTGTTGAAATTCACCACCTGCTTCGCCGCTTCATCAAAATATTTTTTATGATGAGTGATCTTCCCCATCCTCGCCAGTAACGATATACCCATATACAGATCATCACCCCATATTGTCATTTTTCTGGGCCTCGGCCTGCAGAAAGTTCCATCGGATAAGGTGGCTTCACCGCCGTTCAAAATATACCCGCCGGCACGATAAATATAATTCCTGAATTCATGCTCATCCGCACTATTAGAATCAGCCATACAAACATCTGCCAATCCTGAGCCTAAAGCGCCGCAATCGTCTAAGTATTTCATGCGGAAAAGACCGCTGTACGCTACCTTGTGCTCCCCTTTCTCATATTTCCTCTTAAAATAATCCAGGTTATTAAATATAAATTCATAATTATGCAACGCATAACTAATCAGTTTTTGCTCATGGAAAATTTCTCCTGCATGAACCATCCCTGTAGCTAATACGCCATAAGGATAAAACCACGTGGTATAACGGCTTTCCGGCTTGATGTCGGCAGTATCCGGTATTCCCTCCACGCTGGCATATCGTTCACCGGTTTTTGTATTGACAAATCCGTAAGAGGTACTTTGTATAATATGGTCTGCCACCTTATTAACGGTCTGCCTGATCTGATCTGCCGACTGGGCAAAAAGATTAGATGAAAAAAGCAAGAATATAATAGTAAAACTATATCTCCACCTTTTTACTGCATCGTTGATTCGTTTCATTTGAGTTGTATTTATTTGTTTATTTAATTTGGGTCATACTGTTTAAAGAAAAAATACGGACAATCGACGTAATGAGTATGAGAAATTTTTGTTTCATTCCAGGCTATGTTTTTGGTCAATAAATTGCACTTCTCCTGAAACCTTTAACCCTCTTTTATCTATCAACGAAAGATACCATATTGTAGTACCCTTCGGGGGAAGTGGGGAAATAATTCTTTTATTTTTCAGCATCGCTTCCACTGTATTCCACTTTCGATCTGCTCCAGATGATGTATCATTAGTATAATGGAGAAATACTTTTTCAATTTTTACAGGTGAGTATATCCTTGCCATGATTTTTTCATGCCGTTCTGATGACAAACCAATCAAAGGTAATCCGGGAGTTCCATTGATATAATGATTGATAAAATAATAAATCTCCTGGTTTGACCAGCCGGCATGATGGCTGTGCTTTAAATGAATTTTAATGCACAAATTTTTATTCTTAACCTCCTGATTGGTGTTCATATAACTTTTCAAAACGAAGTACGGATCCTGCGCATCATTTAGGAACAACATGGGCATGGTAGCATTCATTACATAATTCGAAGGATCATATTGCTTAATCCAGGTTGCCTTATTTCCAGGACTCAATTGATCAAGCTGCTGTTTCATCCGGCCACTTTCCCATAGATATCCACAACCATAAACAGGTACTGCAGCTTTAAAGCGATGATCTAAACCTGCTACAATACAGGTTATAACTCCTCCCCAGCTAATTCCGGTAATAGCGGTTCGACTACTATCTACTTCCGGAAAATGTAGCAGGAGATTATGAGCCAAAATTACATCAGCAACTGCCTGGTACATCCATTGATCATCTAACTTTGATGTAATCTTAAAATAAGGAGTTTCATGATTTTCTTCCACAAAACCTCCATCTATATGTTCTTTATCGGGGCCATTGCCTCTTAAATCCATAGCAATAGCTGCGTATCCTTTTTTTGCCCACATAATAGCCCAATGTTTAAAGGCTTGCCCGCCTCCCCCATGTACTAAAACTATTCCGGGAAATTTTTTATATTCAACATGTTTACCGTAAAGCGTAGCCGGACTGGCATAATAAGCAAAAATATTTTGCTGATGTCCTTGATAATACAATCCCTTATAGATTAATCCAATAGCCGAATCTCTGCTGATAATTTTGTATGCAGGTGTATGGTAGATATTGGACACATTCCAAATAGAACTTTTTATTCCATTTTGAGCCTGGGTAAAAATTGGGAAGCATATTAAACAATAAAACGCCGGAAGATATTTAGGTAATAACTTCATTTTTTTCTATTTTAAAAGTATCTTAAAAACGTCTCCTTTATTTGTATTAAACAGGATCAAATTTTGCTTTCCGGTTTTCCAAAACTTACCGTTCTTATAAATCTTGATATCCTTCTCTTCCCATGGATTACTTAATCTGCATATTCCACCCGATCGCGATTTTATGCTGACATAAGCTATTTTCTTATCCTGCATAGTCGACTCAACCAAAAAATTCCCCCTGCATAATAATTTGAATTGTGCATCCCATGCTGCAGGCCAGGCAGGGAAAACATAAATGATTGGTTCTTTTCCCGGTGCAGGAGGAACGCTTTGTACCAACGCATCCTGCAAGGCTTCTGCTGCCCTGCCTAACCGCTCTACATTGGTCGTTTGCTTCCCTTCACGCTCATCCATCCGGTTGGGTAATGGTTTTACTTCGGCTGTATTGATTTGGTTAGGAATTAAATATTTAGTTGCGTTCACCCGTCCTAATAAGACACCTGCCACAGGTAATCTGGATAAAACATACACCCGGGTACCCTGGTGTATGCCACTTCGGAAATAAGCATCATAAGTATGATTGGCTATTTGCAACA
>SCQV01000246.1 GCA_004299085.1 Chitinophagaceae bacterium
TCCCATTAATTGATCACAATCTGCTATCTGGTATTTTATATTAAAGGGATCTCTTAGACTCAGGAAAGCATAATACCGGTCTTCCGGTGTGGCGCCCTTTTCTGACAGCCAGGGAGAAGGCATGCCCAAATCCACTAAATAATCCTGAGGCCCGGAAAAAATTAATACACGATTTACTTTAAACATTTTACCCAGCAAGGCTGCATGTCCCGAACCCTGAGAATGACCGGCAACTATAATATCCTCCCAGCGAGGTATATTCCCTTCCAGAAATTTTTCCCATCCGCCTCGTGGATCATTTTTTACAAGATATTGCAAAAAGGTACTGAACCTGTTTAAAAGGCTGTTGGCGCTATCCACATTTGTCAAATTACTTAAGGGCTCTCCGGTAATAATCTCTTTTCGAAAATCATAAGAGCAGGCGCTGTCCTTGCTGTGCTCGCAAACAGTAGAAATAATATTGTTTTCATAATCCACACTGATAACATGGAATCCCATGGCGGCAAAAACACGATCATTAACATGCATACTCATCGCACTTGCTCCAGTCCCTTCAATCATAAAAATGAGCTTATGCTGAGAAGGAACGGAAGAATCATAAAGAGCAATATTGGGTCCGTGAACTTGCTGTATATCTGAAGCTACCAGGTGAGGATTAACTTGTATCAGCTTCACTTGCGAAACAGACGTAGAACAAGACGCAATAAGTAATGAAGCAAAAGCAACCAGAAAAAGATGAAATTTCATAGAGGCTCAAATGAGCGTTAAATATACAGATAATTATTATAGTTCAAGACTATTAGAAGTTATCACCCATCATCCATCAAAAATCCTTTTTAATTAAGAATAACGATCAATGAATTACGAATGATGAATGATGATTGAGGAAGTTTCCTCCCCTCAGCATTCATTATTCCCTGTTCTTTATTCTTTGTTCTTCGTTCTTCATTCCTTGTCCTTTATTCCTTGCTCTTCATTCTTTGTTCATCATTCTTTGTTCATCATTCCTTGTTCCTTGTTCTTCATTCTTTATTCTTTATTCTTCATCATCATTCCCTCGCCTGAGGCGAGGCAGATTCACTTCCACACATACGTCCCCACCGCTCCTGCATTCAGACACGTCGTTACCATTTCTCCATTGAACTGGATGTTAAAATTCTGATTGATGTTGCCTGCGTATATAATGACAATTTATACTTTTTAAAAAAGCCTTGCTAAATATCCAATGAAGATTGCGGGGATTGCTATTATTAATACTGCAATTAATATGCTAAGAATTGCCTTAGAAATTGGAAATTTTTGAACTTCAGAAATTGTAATAATTGTTAAGACAATATGCCAGATAATTAGAATTGATTCAATAATGCCATATATCCTTATTAAAATGACAAGATAAGATTTATCACTCTGAAATAATTCCATACCAAAAACAATATATCCAATTATGGCTAAAACCAGTCCCGCTATTGCCGGAATCATTGTCCAAGCTATAGCCGATTGTAAATTTTTAAAATCGCCTTTCCCTCCTAACCATGTTCCGGATAAAGAAATTAACCAAATGAAGATGTTATAACTAATTAATCCTCCAAGTCCGCTAAGAAGCAGAGCAACTAGAAGAATATGTCTTAGACTCATAGAATCTCCCAAGCTACTCGATTCGGCGTTAGTGATTCCATAATATACTCCTCCAAAATAAATGAATATAAGGTTTATTAAAACTCCCTTATTTTGGTTTATAACCCAATTAATAGTCTTTCTTGGTCTTATCCAGATATCAGTCCATGGATCTATCTCTATTGGCGTTTCTTCAGTGTTTCTTATTTCACTAACATTTTCCATAAATATTCGAATCGGCACGACAGCATAAATATAATTCAAAAAGAAATTATGGTTCTTTAGGAAATTTATAAAATTATAATAAGTAAACTTATGTTCATAAAGGAATTACAAAAAACCTTATTACTTAGGTAAATTTACCCCACTTCTATTGGCCAAACTTAATTAAATTATTCAATATTTTTACACAACTTTTGTTTACTTCCACACATACGTCCCCACCGCTCCTGCATTCAGACCCGTCGTTACCATTTCTCCATTGAACTGGATGTTAAAACTCTGGGTGGTGGTACCTGTATTTAAAACTATTAAAACTTTAGTTCCATCTGTATTTCGAAATGCCACATTCTGCAGATTACCGGTTATGTTACTATTTACGCGTACAGCGCCGGGACGCACAAATTTAGAGGCAGACGCAATAATATAATAGGATTCATTCCTTGTGACGGAAGATCCGATGGTAAGCGCCCCCATGCAGGTCGTACATCCGCCGGGTGTGTGCGGTTCATAATTCGGGTCGGAAGCAAGATTCCATTCCAACACATTTTTACTCCAGTTTCGCGTAGCGCCAATAATCAGAT
The DNA here is from genome assembly GCA_004299085.1 of Chitinophagaceae bacterium. Classification (GTDB taxonomy): domain Bacteria; phylum Bacteroidota; class Bacteroidia; order Chitinophagales; family Chitinophagaceae; genus FW021-bin31. The sequence continues at coordinate 2,418 of SCQV01000246.1, forward strand.
TCTGCACTGCCCAATCCAGGTCCGGGCCGAAATTCCCCGGGCCGCCGGTATATTGTTCCGTAAAATATACATTCTTATCAGGATAAGCATTATGCACCTGTGACAAAGCGGTGATATTGCCTGCATATAAATGAAAAGCGGATCCGTCCACATATTGACTGGCATCCGGATCAGCCAGAATATATAACGGATAGTCAGGCCGGTCACAATTGTGATCGTAAATGATGATCTTCGTATTGAGCCCGGCAGCTTTAAAAGCAGGTCCTAAATCATTTTTAACAAAGTTACCCTC
>SCQV01000247.1 GCA_004299085.1 Chitinophagaceae bacterium
GACCTCATGTTATTGAATGCTTCTCATGATTATGAAAAAGCAGAGATTGATTATGCGGTGCAAATGAATTTGAATGCTATTCGCATGGAAGGGTTTTGGGGAGAAGACCCATATATTTATAATTTATGCGATGAGAAAGGGATTCTTATTCAAGTAGGCTACAGCGCTCAATGGGAACATGCCAATACATTCGGAGCACCGGTAGATGAGTATGGCGGTATGAGGACATTGAAACAGATGGATATGGCTGTAAAATCTTTTCGTAATCAAATTACCTGGCTGAGAAATCATCCCAGTATTTTCGTGTGGATGTATGGTAGTGACAAATGGCCACGCCCATCACTTGAAAAGAGGTATTTATCAGTTCTAAAACAATATGATCCAACCCGTCCTGCGCTTTCATCGGCAGGAGAAGATACAAGTATTATAACCGGTTATTCAGCCATAAAAATGCGTGGCCCTTATGATTATGTACCGCCTGATTATTGGTATATAGATACATTTTACGGTGGCGCATTCGGATATAATACCGAAACAAGCCCCGGCCCCGAAGTGCCGGTAGCAGAAAGTATGAAGAAGTTTATTCCGGCTGATTCCCTCTGGCCCATCAGCAGCTCCTGGATATATCATACGGCAGGAGATGATTATGGCGGATTTCATAACCTGACACGTTATAATCATGCGATGGATGAACGGCTGGGTGAACCACTTAATTTTGATGATTATGAGAGAAAAGCACAATATCTGAATTATGAAGGCATGCGTGCGATGTATGAAGCCTTTGAGGCCAATCGTTTCAAATCAACGGGTATTATCCAATGGATGTATAATTCGGCCTGGCCTAAGTTGTGGTGGCAGCTTTTTGATTATTACCTGATGCCGACCGGTGCGTTTTATGGGGTACGTAAAGCCAATGAGCCGTTGCACATTTCCTATAATTATGGAAAAGATGCGGTGGACGTCATGAATAATACTTTAAAAAATGAAAAAGGGCTTTTAGCGCAGATCAGCATTTATGATTTTAATTTAAAGCAACTACTATATAAAAATATTCCCGTCAGTATTTTGCCTGGACAAAAAACAGAACAGATATTCTTATTACCGGAAAACCCGTCTCTAAGCATCACATGGTTTCTTGATTTAAAATTATACGACTCGCGACATCAATTGATCAGCAGTAATTTTTATGCTTTATCTAAAGTGAAAGATAAGTTGGAGGAAACTAAATCCACCTGGTTTGTAACGCCAGAGTCACAATTCGCAGACTTAAAGATGCTTCAGCAACTGCCGGATGTAAGATTAGATATTCAGAAGAGTTTTAAGAAAAAAGAAGATACTACTTTTACTAGTGTTAAAATAAAAAATCCAACAGATCATTTGGCATTTATGATTCATCTGGATTTAAGGAAAAAAGAGAATGGCCAATCCGTATTACCAGTCTTTTGGGATGAAAATTATATTACACTCTTACCGGGAGAAGAACGGATTGTAAGGGGATATTGTCATACACAGGATTTAGACGGTCAACAACCGGAAGTTACCATTGATGGATGGAATATTCTATCAAGCCATTAAACTATGTTTATAATATAAAAAATTCTTATAAAAAAATCTTGTCTTGCCTGTTTGTCTTTTTCGACAATTCTTTTTACCCTCTGATGTAAAAATAAAAGTAACCCCTATTACAAATTTATGGCAGTGAGCATACACTATTTCTTCCTAAAAAGGTGATTAATTTATCAATAAAGTGGAATGGGATGAACTTAACTATATTTAATTTTATGTGGAGTTTCAGATATGGTAGAATGATAATCACTGATTAATAATTTTTAATATCCAGGTAAATGTTTTTTATTTTCAACAAAGATAAGATGAGTGTTTTACTATCATTAATGATTATTCAGTCATGCATCATCTCATGTAGCAATAATCATTCAAAAAACAACCACAAAATGAGTGCTATAGATTCCCTTCCAGAAAAAGTTTTCTTGTTTGGAAATGACCCGGGTTTTGCACAATGCCATGCTTCTACAATTATTCATTTGAAAGGTGGCTGTTTTATAGCAGCCTGGTTTGGAGGAACTAAAGAAGGTGCTGATGATGTGGGAATATGGATGACTAAAGGACGCCCGGGCGATTGGGAAAAACCTTTTGAAGTAGCAAAGATCAGCAACGAGCCTCATTGGAATCCGGTATTATTTCAATCCTCTTCCGGGGAAATATTTTTATTCTTTAAGGTAGGGAAAAATACCGCTATGTGGGAAACATGGGTAAAAACTTCGGAGGATAATGGGAAAACCTGGTCGAAAGCTTATGAACTCGTTCCCGGGGACCGTGGCGGACGCGGGCCGGTCAGAAACAAACCCATTATTTTATCTAACGGGACCTGGATCGCTGGCGCTTCCAATGAAAATGGTCCATGGAATGCTTTTTTCGATGTAAGTCATGATGATGGGAAAACATGGAAAGCAACACCTTATTTAACGATAGATAGAAAATCGTTTATAGGCAAAGGAATCATTCAGCCTACTTTATGGGAATATCCTGATGGGCAGGTGCATGCTTTACTCAGAAGTTCAGAAGGTTCTGTTTACAGGACGGACTCTAAAAATGACGGAAAGACCTGGTCGCCGGTCTATAAAACCTCTTTACCCAATCCAAACAGTGCCATTGATATTATACAATCGTCCGGCGATACACTGGCGTTGGCTTGCAATACAGATGCTAAGAATTGGGGATCACGAGGGGCTTTAATTTTGGCTATTTCCTTTAACAACGGAAAAACATGGCCCAAAAAAATAGTTATTGAATCCGGTAAGGAAGAGGATGAATTTTCTTATCCGGCGGTAATTGGATTCGGCGATACGATAGCAGTCACCTATACCTGGCAAAGAAGAAAAATTGCTTTCTGGATAAGTACAAAAGAATGGATTCTGAAAAATGCGGAGGACTTTCAATAAATAGTCGGACAACATTCTCCGAAGGAATCCTTTGGGCAACGTTCAATAAATCAATGTTCAATATTCAACTTTCAATATTCAATATTCAACGATAAACGATAAATGATAAATAATAGCTCCAAAATGAGACTTCAAAATCTGAAAAAGTTACCTGGTGGATTATGGCCTGTTATGCTGACACCCTTTCAGGAGAATAATGAAATAGATATAACCTCCTTACAAGAACTGGTTGAATTTTATATACAGTCTGGTTCGCATGGATTATTTGCGAATTGTCTTTCCAGTGAAATGTTTCAGCTTACAGACGAAGAACGTTTATTGGTCGTACGGACGGTGGTGAAAGTGGCAGACGGTAAAGTGCCGGTAGTCGCCAGTGGAACATTCAGCCATGACATTCCGACTTGCGCTGATTTCATTAAGAAGATATATGATGAAGGATCGGTTGCCGTTATTGTCATCACAAATCAGATGGCAACCCTGGATGAAGACGACACTGTTTTTAAAAAAAGGACGGAACAGCTATTAAATTTAACCGGAAATATTCCGTTGGGGATGTATGAATGTCCGGCGCCGTACAAACGATTATTATCTCCAGAAATGATGCATTGGCTTGCAGGAACCAATCGCTTCTTTTATCATAAAGATACCAGTTGTGATCCGGATGCCATCCAAAAAAAAGTAAAATCTGTTAAAGGGTCTTCTTATGCATTCTTTAATGCCAACACGACTACCGCTTTATATTCTCTTAAAGAGGGAGGGGATGGTATTTCTCCTATCGGCGCTAATTTTTATCCGGAATTGTATGCATACTTGTATAATGAATACAGCACAAAAGGAGATAGCGTGGAACTGGTAAAATTAAATGCACAATTAGATCTGATGGATGCCATTGCTGATCAGAGTTATCCTTTATCAGCCAAATATTTCCTCAGGGAAAGAGGCTTATCCCTTAACGCTATATGCCGGATTCCATATAAGGCAATGAATATGGAAGGGAAAATGAAATTAAAAGCATTAATGAAAATGTTTGAACAACTAAAAGAAGTTTATACTTTTAAGGCTTAAATTTTATTTTCATGGCACCTTTAGAAAATAGATTACAACAAAAACAAATCTCTCCCGACATCTCCCAAAATTCAGATTTTATGTCGAAACGGCTTTATTCTTTAGATGCGCTCAGAGGATTTGATATGTTATGGATCATTGGCGCTGATGAATTATTTCATGAGCTGGCACATGCATCAGGCTCACCCTTTTGGAATACCGTGGCGGAGCAATTCACCCATCCTTCCTGGAATGGCTTCCATTTTTATGACCTGATTTTCCCGCTGTTTCTTTTTATTGCAGGGGTAGCTACTCCTTTTTCTATTGCAAGCCGTTTGAAAAAAGGAAAAACGAAAGGACAAGTGTTGGGACACATAGTCAGAAGAGGATTACTGTTGGTATTGCTCGGTATTATTTACAATAACGGGCTGCAGATAGAACCTATTGCCCGAATGCGTTTTGCCAGCGTATTAGGGAGGATTGGACTGGCATACATGTTTGCTAACATCATTTTCTTATTTGCACGGCGGCGCTGGCAAATCATTTGGTTCTTTACATTATTGATAGGTTATTGGTTGTTATTGAAATTTACTTCAGCGCCGGGTTTTCCAAGGGGAGATTTGACCATGCAGGGAAACTTCGCTTCTTATGTAGATCGTCTTTTCCTGCCGGGAAGGCTGTATGAAAAAATACATGACCCCGAAGGAATACTTTCTACAATACCTGCCATTTGTACGGGATTACTCGGGATTTTTGCAGGGTTTTGGCTTAAAGAAGGAAAGGCAACACCACAAAGAAAAACATGGGGACTTGCCGTTGCAGGCGTCATTGCATTAGTCATTGCACAAATATGGAACTTAGATTTCCCCATCAATAAAAATTTATGGACAAGCTCATTCGTATTGCGGACAGGCGGTATCAGCCTGTTGTTGCTTGCATTATTTTATTATATTATTGATGTGAAAGGCTTTAAGAAATGGGCTTTCTTTTTCAAAGTGATTGGCATGAACTCAATCCTTATTTATATTTCTGGTGTTTTTATTGACTGGCGATATGCTGCTAAAGGTTTTTTTCAATGGCTGGGACAACTTACTACCAGTCCCTATGATTTAGTCGTAATGGTCGCCTGTCTTATAATGGTAAAATGGGTTTTCCTGTATTTTCTTTACCGGAAAAAGGTATTTTTAAAAGTCTGAATCGGAAAGTCATGCATGTTCAAGTAAAAAATCCGCATCAATATACAATGTTTTTTTAGCCTCTTTGAGAAACTCAATATCAGGTTTTCGTTTTCCGGTTAATATCTGAGATAACTTATCGGGGGAAATTTTTAGCTTTTCCGATAATTGTTTTTGATTGGGGATCTTTAGCTCAAACATCTTTAACTCAATCATTTCAGGAATAGTAGCCGGCATACGCAACGGATAATGCTTTTTTTCATAGGATTGTATGGCTATGGCTATCTCAAGGAATTCTTCCTTCTTAGTCTCGCTGTTTTCAAATCCTTCTGCAATAAGAGGATCTATTCTTTTTAAAGCTTCATTGTATGCAGGTAAGGACTTTATTTTGAAACTATTTTTCATATTTTTAAACTTTAGAAACATCCATATTCGTAAAGTGTCTTTCTTTTCATGATGACCATTATAAATTGCCATAATTTTCAAATTTAAAATAATATTTAAGATTATAAAATAATATCTCATTTCGAATGAATCTAACCTGATACTTTTTATATTATGCGCACCATTGATCTGATCGTTTTTTTCATCTATCTGATTGGAATCACTTTATTTGGCGGTTCTTTTTTTAAGAAGAACCGTTCATCTTCTTCTTTCACTTTAGGAGATAGAAATATTCCTTCCTGGGTCATTGCCATGTCCATCTTTGCTACTTTTGTCAGCAGCATCAGCTTTCTGGCACTTCCGGGGAATGCCTATCTGACCAACTGGAATGCCTTCGTGTTCAGCCTTTCCATACCATTCGCTTTATGGATAGCCGTAAAATATTTTGTACCTCTTTACAGGAAAATAAATAGTCCTTCTGCTTACACTTTTCTGGAAAACCGGTTCGGCCCCTGGGCGCGCATTTATGTTTCTATTTGTTATCTGCTTACGCAGATCATGAGGGTTGGAACCATATTATATCTGTTGGCACTTGCATTTCATGCTGTCATTGGTTGGAATATCGCTGCTATTATTATCATTACAGGGATAGTAGTTGCATTATATTCCTTATTGGGTGGATTTCAGGCGGTGGTATGGACGGATGCCATCCAGGGCATCATCCTTATATCCGGTGCGTTGGTGAGTGCCATTTATATTTTGTTTAAAATGCCCGAAGGTGTCAGCCAACTCTTTTCTATTGCTGCCGAACACCATAAATTTAGCTTAGGGAACTTCAGCAGTAATCTTTCCGAACCCACTTTCTGGGTAGTATTGGTGTACGGCATTTTTATCAATCTGCAGAATTATGGAATTGATCAGAATTATGTACAACGTTACATGGCTTCTAAAACTGAAAAAGAGGCCAAGCGATCTGCCTTTTGGGGTGGAATGATTTATGTGCCTGTATCGGCCGTATTCATTTTTATAGGAACTGCGCTCTTTTCATTCTATCATTCAGGAGCGGCTACCTTGCCGGCCTTTTTGCAACAGGCAGACAGCAGTGACCGGATATTCCCCTATTTTATGGTTCATCAATTGCCGGTTGGCGTTACAGGACTACTCATTGCTTCAGTCTTTGCAGCAGGTATGAGTAGCGTGTCATCCAGCTTTAATAGCTCGGCAACCGTCTTCTTAACTGATTATTACAGGCGATACAGCAAGGAGCCTGTTTCAGATAAAAAAGCAGTGAAAGTATTGTATATCTCTTCTCTCATCATCAGCCTGTTGGGAATCCTGGTAGCTATCGCCATGATCAATGTGAAAAGTGCCCTGGATACATGGTGGAAATTGGCATCTATCTTCAGTGGAGGTATGTTGGGCTTATTTTTGCTGGGAGCTTTTTCGCGAATTACAAAATCTACCGGAGCTTTGATAGGCGTAATAGCGGGTATCATCGTCATCCTATGGCTGAGCTTGACTCCATTAATATGGGGGCCACAAGCGCTTGCATCGCATATCCATAGCTTTCTAAGCATTGTTTTTTCCACTATTGCCATCGTCTTTGTTGGATTTTTAGCTTCCTGGATGATAAACAAAGCAAGAAAAAGCACTATCTGAAAAATTTTTTTTCACTTCATGCAGCGTTTGGGGATTTTTAATTGTCTTACCTGAAAAAGGAGGCCATTATGAAATCTCTTTTATCCCCTTTGAGCGCTTTATTTCTATTAGGAGGAGTGCTTTTGTCGCCAGGGTGCCTGAAAGATCATTGTACACATTCTTCGCAGTATAAAGTATATTCCCCTGTTTACCGCTCCCTCAGCGATGTCCGGAGTGCAGTTAAGTCCGAAGAGCCGCGTGATATTCGCCAAACGGGGAAAATTTATTATTACAACGGCTATCTCTTTATTAATGAGCCCAATCAGGGGATTCACGTGATTGATGATCAGAATCCTTCCTCCCCGAAAAATATTTCTTTTATTGACATTCCCGGAAATATTGACCTGGCCGCTGCCGGAAATATCCTTTATGCAGACAGCTATACCGATATGGTAGCAATAGATATCAGCAACCCGATAAATGTGAAAGTGACCCAACGGGTGGAAAATGTTTTTCCTCTCCGTAACTATAATTATGGTTTTTCCGATCAGCCTGGAGGACGAGGTATAATCACCGGTTTCACTTCCAAAGATACTGTAGTGAAAAGTGATTGCGATATAAACATGGTTGTAAACCAGGCCGGCTGGTATTATGATGCAGCGACCGATATGTCGTTTGCGCTGCAATCTTCTGCAGTTCCCCCTCCTTCAGTATCGCCTGCTCCGGCAAGCGTTGGAGGTTCTATGGCGCGGTTTGCCTTGTTGCATCAATATTTATACACAGTAAATCAGGGAACCATGAATTTGTATAATGTAAGTCAACCTGCCTCACCCGTTTCGGAAGGTAGTGTGAATCTGGGAAGATTTGTTGAAACTATTTTTCCTTATAAAAACAATTTATTTATAGGTTCAAATACGGGTATGCTGATTTATGATGCGGCTAATCCTGCCCAACCGGTATTTAAGGGTAATTTTTCCCATTTTTATTCCTGTGACCCTGTAGTGGCGCAAAATGGATATGCTTACGTGACGCTTCGTAATGGAACCTCCTGCCGCCAAAATAATATCAATGAAATGGATGTGGTCAATATCAGCGATGTGAGTAATCCTTACATGGAAGGCTCACTGCCGTTGACCAATCCAAAAGGACTGGCCATAGATGGAACTAATCTTTTCGTATGTGACGGCCCTTCGGGTGTTCGCCTTATAGATGTATCCAACGTACAGAGCCCGAAAATTGTAACCACCGTTGGCAATATAGATGCTTATGACGCCATAGCGTTGAATGGAATATTGGTTGTTGTGGCCAAAGACGGACTTTATCAATATGATTATCATAATTTCTCGAATCCAAAGCTGCTGAGTAAAATCAGTATTGCTTCAAAATAAGAATACAAGCCCTATGTATCCTGAAACTGCATACTTCCGCAAATGTCGCAACAAAGTGATCGCAATGATCCTTCTGTTGTTGCCAATGTGTGCCCTTGCACAAAAGAAAGGGACGGAAGATGTGGTACACCTGAAAAGCCATTTCGGTCTGACCGAAGTACATGGTACATTGATCCCGGAGAAAGACAGCAATGAAATTGCTATCCGTTCATGGGATAAAAATGTGTGGGTTTTTTCCCGGTCTGATATTGACAGTATCAGCCGGGAAAAGCTCATTTTTCTTTCTGAACCCAACGGCTGGTATAATACTACTTCAGCAGCCCTGTATTTTGGAGAAGATAAGGGATATCAAATTCAATCTGTGGTTGGTTATCGTTTTCATTATCGCTATTATGCAGGATTAGGAGCAGCCATTGATAACTATACTATCCGGACACTGCCTGTTTTTGCCGATTTCAGAACGGATTTTTCATTGCATAAAAATACGCCTTTCGCCTATGTAGATATCGGACTTGCCAATCCCTGGCCTAAGAAAGATCAATATGCGGGTTATTATTATTTGGGTAAATCACCGGATAAGAAAGTGCCGGGGTGTTATCTGAATATCGGAATCGGTCAGCGGCTCAGAAGCAGGCAAAGCCATCACAGTTGGGAATTCAGCGTAGGCTATTCTCTGGAAACGCTGAAGCTGGTTTATTTCCAAAAATCAGTAAGCCCTGATCCGGGTGCGGAAAATATTCCTACACAAACAGATACTTATCAATATACTTTTAACAGGTTGGTATTGAGAGTGGGGGTTACGTTGTGACGAAGATAAATGGATTATATCTATCAGAACAATCAATCGTTGGCAACCATAAACGCCATTTATAGTCATGAAAAAGATACTATTTTATGTGTTAGGGTTTGTAGTAATTGGGCTTAACTCATGTAGGAAAGATTCTCTTAATTCCCCTGTATTTCTAAGTACTGTGATTGACTTTGACCAATGTCATGTGAGTCCGGCTGATAGTTCATCAAATGGATATATAATCATAATTTAGGCGGTAAAGGGTAAAGACACCACTGTGATTGATACAGCATTGACTTATAATCTCCCCAATATCTTTGTTTTCCATCCACAGGTTTTTATGGGTCTTCAAAGCACTCATTTATTTCCATTTGAATACCGGAATAAGTATCATTTCAGATTCTCTTATATTGGCGTACCGGAGAAAGAGGCTGTCTATCCGTCTTGCGCAATGACTACCTATTATGCATGGAATTTTTACAATGTTCATCACCAAATAATCATTACGAAATTCTATGGTACTGCAGCTTAAATAATATTGATCCTCACAAAAAAGAAGCAGAATAAACGACATACAATTACATACTAAAATTTCCTCTCTACCTTCTGATTTGAAAAAAGAGGTATGAGGCTTTATCCAATTTTTGAAGTTCAAAAGGGAGGAACCTTCAAAAAGGATCATAGAGAAAAAGGTTGGATACGATAAGGATTTCTTTACAATAAAGTCTGATTCGGTCGATTCAATAGGAGATTTCAAAGATTATCAATAATAGAACTATACTACAAATATCATCTGGAATAAATAATTCCCCTACAACCCCTCCAACACCTCCATAAAATCTTTGCTCCATCTCTCCACATCATAATGACTAATGATTTCGTACAGCCGTTTCATCCTTAAGGTACAGTCGTTTTTATCCATTATTAATGCCTGTAATAAGCTTTCTTTTAATCCTTTCGCATCATACGGATTCGTAAGGATAGCATAAGGCAACTCCACAGATACGCCGGCAAATTCTGAAATGATAAGTGCGCCATCAGGGGTTTCTTTTTGTCCCTGAACAGCTATATATTCTTTGGCGACCAGGTTCAATCCATCCCGCAATGGTGTTATCCAGCATACATCCGCCAAGGCATAATAGACAATCACTTCTTCAAATGGAATGGAACGCATAAAGAAACGAATGGGCCTCCAGTTCATGTTGGAATATTTGCCATTAATTTTTCCCACCTCCTGCTCCAGCTCAGTCTGTATTCTTTCATAGATTTTCATTCCCTGCGCGGGTGGAGTACAAATATTAATCAGTTCCACCTTTCCATGAAATTCCGGATAATCGTGCAGGAACTGGCTGAATGCACGTAATTTCTCTAACGGTCCCTTGACATAATCCAGACGTTCCACAGAAAGGATTATCTTTTTACCTTTTGTTTGGAACGCCATTTCTTTAATAGCCTCCTGGGTTTTTTGCCGCTTGTATATTTCTTTTATATACGAGATATTAATACCGACAGGATTAGCGCCTAATTTTACTTTGCCGGAGGCAGTTTCAATTTCAGTGCTCATCAGGTCAACGCCCAATGCGCAGCTATAAGTCAGGTAACGCCCTGCACAATTCTCCTGGGATAGAATTTTTACGGGCGTATGGCTTCGTACTACATCTACAAAATTCTCAACATAACGTGGAATATGAAAACCGATATAATTGCATTGCAGCAGGCTTCCCATGATCTCGCGCCGCCACGGTATGATATTAAAAATATCTGCGGGTGGAAAAGAAGTATGATGGAAAAAACCGATCTTAACATCCGGCCTCAACTGGCGCAGATAGGCGGGAACCATCCACAAGTTATATTCATGAATCCACACGATAGCATTCACATCGGCTTCAGCAGCGGCTTTTTCTGCAAAGAGCTTGTTGATTTTGCAATAATGTTCCCAATGAGAGTAGTTAAACCTGGCTTTGTCAATAAAAGAAAACAAGATGGGCCAGAAAGCTTCTTTTGAAAAACTTTTATAAAAAACATCCACATCCTTTTTAGTTAGCGAAATCCGGGAGGCAATCAGATTTGGATACTTCTCTTCATCAATATAAATATCTTTCAGAACCGGATTCTTTTTGCCCTGCGTTTCTTCCCATGCAATCCAGGCACCGGTTCGGCCGGTGTTGAAAAAGCCCAATAAGGTTGGAATAATACCATTGGGGCTTCGAGGCGGAACATGTTGCATTCTTCCGTTTATTTCAATAGTCTCATAAGGAAGACGATGATAGAGCATGACCATTTGTGTGGCACCCGAGTGAGGATATAATTCCATTTTCTCCTGTTGCGTGTACCATTTTTCAAATTCAGGAAAATGATGCAGAGATTCCAGAATACCGCCTGCACCCGGTAATCCCGCATGAAAAACCTGTGTAATATTTTTCGTCGCCTCGGTAAGAGAATCCTCCGCACCTCCTACTACCACACCCTTATAGCCCGTTTTATACATCGCCAGATCGTTGAGCGTATCTCCGGCAACCAAAATTTGATCTTCGTCCGGGCTGATCATTTTAACTAATTGCTTAAGTGTAGATCCTTTATTGACGCCACCCGGCAGAATATCCAGATAATGATTGGCTGATTGTAAAACATCACAGTCAAATTCGGAAACGAGGTCTTTGATTTGTCCAATGTCCGTATTCTCATCAAAATAAAAGGAGCAGCGTCTTTGTTGCGGTACTTTTTGAAATTCAATCCCATTTATTTTTCTCAATTTTTTTCTGATAACTAAAGTCCCTGGCCACTTTTTCTCAATCTGGGATTGAATGGGCTGAATAGCCTCTAACGTTCTTCCATTGAGGATTGTAGCGCCTACATCACATATTATGAAATCAGGATTAGGAATAATGGAGTCGTCCAAAAGCGGTAAAACGGATTCCATCCCTCTGCCCGTCACAAATACCAGGAGAATACCCTTTTCTTCTCTGATGAGCCGGTATAATCTGAATTTATCTGCCGTTTTTCCACCCAGGAATGTGCCATCAAGATCAGTAGCTAATAACATAAGATTTTTTTTGAAAAAGCTGAGGTTCCAGTAATTTTAATTCTATATAGGGCAACATCTTATTGTATAAAATACGATATACCGCGGAGATAATCAGCATTTCAAAAACAATGCTTTTATCCTGATTCGTTTTCAACTTTTGCATCATCTTATGGATGCCTGCAACCGCATAATTCAATCTGTTTGCTATGCTGCAGGCCATTCCAATGATATTCTTCAGAACGGCTGAAATTTCCACGCCTAACGGATTGTTGTTAATGATTGTTTTTATAAATCCTGAATGAAGGCCGCCAGAAGCAGTTTTTGCCAATTCAGTATTTTCGGATGCAATCTTGAGATATGTTTTACACCTCGGCGCTACCTGATTTCCGGGTGATATATCAAGTCTTTTTCCTAAAAAAGCGGAAGAGATTGAACTATCCTCCCTAACTATTCCTTTCATAGAAACCAGCGGGTTCTTATTTCCCAGGAAGGCAGATGGAACAGCGAATAAGACGTACTCTGCAGGCTGAATAGCTTCCTGAATGTCAGAAACAGGCGAGATATATTCTTTACTCAATTGGAGAAAACTCAGATAATTCGGATTCCTGCCGTACCGCTGAATATGCTTTGCTGCATCGGATGAACGTAAATACCATTTTACCTGTATTTCGCTTGCGGAAAATATTCTAACTAATGCTGTTGCCCAACTGCCCCCACCGATAATAGTGAGATCGTTGAGTTTTTTCAAAATATGCTTTAATAAAAGTCAAAAATTACAATGAGCAAATGCTCATTTATGCAAATGTACTAAAAAAGAGGCAGTTCCCGAAACAGATACAACGAAACAAACATAACTATTAAATCAGTTTATTAAAATCGGGTGAAGAAAAATGCAGGATTAATCAATTATCTTCTAAAGTGCTGGTAAAATGGATCGGGCGGATTAATGCCTGATGCGTAGGACATTTATCGGCTATCAACATCAGCCGTTGTTTTTGTTCTTGTGTGAGATTCCCATTTAGAATTATATTCTTAGTTATATAAGTTTCCGACCGGTCACTTTTTTGCTCCAATGACAAATTAATTGTAACGGATTCCAATGGCCACAATTTTCGGTCGGCATACATTCGTAAAGTGATAGCCGTGCAGGAGCCCACTGAAGCTAATAGTAATTCAAAAGGTTCCATTCCCTCATCGCCGCCTCCCAGAGTTTCAGGCTCATCAGCAATAATAACGTGGTTTCCTGCAGAGACACGTGTATGATAATGTGCCCTGTCAATCATTACGGATACAGTCAACATCATAAATGCTTTACGAAGATTTTTCTATAAACCGGTTGAAATCGGACTTCAATGCCATAAACAGCCTTTTAAAGGTGTGCATTCTGTCCGTCAGATACTGCATGGTGCTTCCGCCATCCTTATTGTTTAGGGTATTGTCTCCGTCGTTGTCTTTTGCCAGCCGTTTAGAAGCCTGCTTTAAGTCGTGAAAAAGTTCGTCAGCTACTTCTTTGTGGCGGATAAACTGGTTTTGAAAATGTTCAACATGTGCCAACATCTCATGCTTTGTATTGCTTCCAATAGTCTTTTCAAGATGGTCCTTCAAGCTGGTCAAATCCTGACGAACAGAATTGACTTCATCTTTCCATCCGGCTATGGTCCGGTGGAATTCCGGAAGTGTGACTTCTTGCTCCATGGGCGAAAAAATTGAAGATTGGTTAAATGATAATTTTGACCCCTTAAATTAGAGAATATTTCTGAAATAGCCAAACATTTTAAAGTGAGTACAGATATCAGGCTTCAGCGGGAGTCTTTTCCTCGGGATTTATCACGTCTGGCTCGGTGTATTCGATAATAAAGTTATTTCTGCCCTCTCCCACCATTATTTTGAGAAAGTGCTGTTGGATAAGCTCCAGGATGGCCAGAAATAAAAAAATAGCATGAATCCGGTCGTTACAATGATCAAAAATACTTTCGAAAGATAAAGTGCGCTCCTGCATGCTCAGGCCCAGCACATATTCACGGGAACCTTCTGTGGTGTAATTATATCGAAATACTACATGCTGCGGCTTGTTTTGCCGCTCTTTCATTCGCTGCAATACCTTTTCGAAGGAAGTCATCAGCTTGTATAAAGTCAGCGTTTGCACTTCTGTTCCCTCGCTAATTACTTCGCCGATTGCAGACAATTCTTCACGAATATTTCCTCTTTTCACCAGTAACAGTCTTTCTGCCTCTTTTTCCGCCAGTTCCATGGCAGCCTGCTTGTATTTTTTATACTCAAGCAGCTTGTCCACTAATTCCTGGCGGGGATCTATTTCATTTCCTTGCTCATCTACCTCTTTGCGCGGAAGCAGCATCTTTGCTTTAATTCGCATCAGGATGGATACGAACAGGATAAATTCACTGGCAAGCTCAATATTGAGTGATTCCATATTGTGAATATAAGCGGTGAAATCCCGTATCAGCTTGGTGATAGGAATATCATATATGTCCAATTCATCTCTTTCAATAAAAAAAAGCAACAAATCGAAAGGCCCTTCGAATTGCGGCAGCGAGATTTTATAAGTGGCAGACTCGTTCAATCGGATTTATTTTAAATATTGCAAAAGACAAATGTAGGCTAAATCTATCAAAACTGCCAGGCTACTCCGATTCCGATGAGTTCTTTAAACTGAAGCCTAGGCCCTCTTTTTAAAATCATCTGTTCTCCGGTATCCGGGTCAGTTTTTATAGAGCCATCTGAATTTTTTGCATAAGTAATAAACTTCACATCGTCATCGTAAATTAGCTCAGTATCCAGTGAGGCAGTCATGAATTTATTCACCCTAAAAGTCACAAGTGAAGACCAGTAAATATCTATATTCTGGGGATTATGCAAATAATTAGAATACAAATCTAAACGAGAAGTCCAGTTTACATTTTGCAATATGTCCTTATTGAACTGAAATGAAACAAAAGGCCCCAGCTCGTAACGCATTTTTCTACCATGGCTGATTAAGGTACGTGTGCTGTCATGATAAAAATATCTGGCGCTGTCCACTCCAAAGGAGCCTAAATCCGCTAATCCCTGACTATTAACAATCACAAAACGAGAAGTAAGGGGCGACATAAATACGGAAAAATAGTCCGCCGGTTTATAATTAAAACCTAAGGAGGCCAAAACATAAGCAGGCGCTAAAAAATGGGAAACGATAGCGCTGTCATCAGGATAATTATACCCATTGGCAAACTGGCTCCGGAAACTGATCATAGCGCTGTAGAACCAACGTTTTGAAAAGCGATAGCCGTATTTTGAATAAATATTGATCCGGTCATCGCTTTTCTGTGTGCCTAAGCCGGAAGTATTCAGGTAACCGAATGCTATGTCAATATTGTTATCCCAATTATTTCGTTTATCCGCATAGTTTGCAAACAGATTGCCTCTTGTGTCTAATGTAAGAGAAGAACGATCGCCGCCTGCAGCCCAATTCTGCCGGCTTCCCTGGCTGATAGCGGCGCTGAAAATGCCACCTGTTTTCCAGTGTAGGCTATCTTTCTCAATATCAACAGGATGGCCGAACTTGCCTTTTTTTAATTCTTTCACTATATCCGCTGCATTGTAATCATTGATTTTTTTAATCTCTGTCATAGTACCAAAACCGGTTGGCTCAGTGTGAGGAGGAGAAACAGGCCTGATGGTATCTGCAACCTGGTTTGAACGGGATATACTCGTATCTGACATCTGTGCGGTAACCGCATGAAAAGCAAAAGTGAATAAAAATACAATGGCTGTCAATTTATACATATCCTTGTCTCCAAATAAATTTAATAAAGGAAAATGGATCGTAATCATCCTTTTTGAGGACGCAAAGATAAGAAATAAAAAAAGCCATGCTAAAGTAAAAGCGAGCAAAGCTATGCGGAATGGCAAATCAGAACTTATATGAAAATCCTACGCCGAGGAGCTCCTGTAGTTGTAAATGAGCCACCTGAATCCCATTAGCTGACGGAAATTTTACATTATCATCATAAATCATATTCAGCGCAATAGTAGTAGCTAAGTATTTACTGATCTTCATGCTTAACAAATTTGTCCAATATACATCAATATTCTGCGGATTGTGCTTATAATTGGAAAATAGCTGCAGTTGGCTTGTATAATGAATGGTTTTGGTCAGATCTTTATTAAAATTGACATTTAAAAAGGCGCCTATTTGGTTATATACATGATTGGTAGTAGGAGCGTAAATCTGTTTAACAGCCAATGAATCATCATTTACGATGGTCCACCTTTCAGTTATAGGGGAAATAAAAACATCAAAATAGCTGACGGGCTTATAATCCATACCAAGTGATAATAAAACATACGCCGGCGAAAATAGGGCGGAATGAAACGTGGATGTTCCGTCAGAATTGTATAAGTAACCATTTGTAAACTGTGTTTTAAAATCAAATAAAGCGGAATAATACCATTTTTTATTTTCTGTAGCCTGTCTTCCATACTGTGAAGTAAAATAAAAATGATCATCACTTTTCCTCATTCCGGTGCTGGTAGTTTTCGTATAGCCATAGCCCATATCCAACAGATTATCCCAACTATTTTTTCCTTTATTATAAGAAGCATAGCCGTTAAATAATCCGGTCAGTGCAAAGGAAGAGTTGTCTCCGCCTGCCGCCCAGTGCGACTGTGCACCCTGGCTGATATTCAGGCTAAACAAACCGCCGGTACGCCAGACTTTGTGTGAGGTATCCTTAATAGTAATCTTCTGTTGTTCAGCTTCTTTCTGTAAGCTCTGAACCGTGTTATCTTGTGCAAAAACGGTGGATGTCCCCCATATCAATAATGAGCAAGCAAGAATGGTTGATTTAATATTCATAAAAAAGCTGTTGTCCTGCGGGGCGCAAAAATCATGCCCTTCCCGCAGAAGGGCATGATGAATAGTACCAAATTGTTAATAGAATGATTAGTTACGATTCTTCAGCAAGTCCCTTATTTCTGTAAGCAGTTGTTGATCCGGAGTAGGAGCAGGGGCAGGCACCGGCGCTTCTTCTTTTGCTTTTTGAAATTTCTTTTGCATGGTCACGAAGGATCGCATTACAATAAAAATTGAAAATGCAATGATGAGGAACATAATAATTGCATTGATAAAATTTCCATAAGTAAGCGCATTTTCAGGCTTAATAACTTTCCCTGTTGCATCGAGGACGGCGGGGTGAAGGATGACCATTTTCTTACTGAAATCAATACCTCCTGTAAAAGTACCGATAATAGGCATGATGATATCATTGACCAAGGAAGTGACTACCTTCCCAAAAGCAGCGCCAATAACTACGGCAATGGCCAGATCAATGACATTGCCCTTAAGAGCGAACTCTTTGAAATCTTTCATTAATGACATAAGTGCAGGTTTTAAAGGTTAGGAAATGTAATACCTCATAAAGTTAAGAAAAGATGTATGACATAAACAAAAAAACTTTTATAGAAAGGACAGGGTTATATTTCTCTTCTTTTTATAAACAACGGTTTGGGGTGTACTATGTAGCAATCAATGATACATTTCACTCTGGCAAGACATTCCCGCAAAAACATCTTGTAAGCTATTTTCCCCTTTACAGCTTTTGCGCAAAAGCCTGTGATATGCATACCTTGGCTTCTCCCTATAAAAATAGCCCTTTCTATATGAAAACGTTGCGAAATAACGGTTACCTGATTACAATGAAAGGTATGCAGGCAACGCCAAAGAGAATCCCACGTACGGTATCCTGCTTCATCAACTATGATAATTTCTTCCGGCAGTCCGCGCATTGCCAGGCTCATTTTCATGTCTTCTGCTTCGCTCGTTGATACATGACGCTTTCCTGCTCCGCTGACAATAAAATGAGAGGCCTTATTTTTTTCGAATATCAATTGGGCCGCATCCATACGGTATTTGAAAAAATGATTAATGCCGCCTTTTTGCGTGAATTTGGCGGTGCCCAGTATAAGCGCCGTTTCTCCGAAGGGAAGCTTGTCAATATCGTTATATAAGCAGGAACCGGCGGTCCATTTAATCATACAATAACATACCGCTATTCCCGACAGAGCGAGGATTATGATACAGATGATAATTAAAAGCCAAAGGTCTGACATGAACAATTATTATCTTTATGCCTTTCTGTTTATGAATTCGTAAACGTTGTGGATTTCGTTAAATATCAAAATAAGCATCGGATAAATTATAAAATATTTAAAATACCTTTAATATAAAACAGAAAAGACTATATCTTGTTTTAGCCTGTTTGATACTTCCATTATAAATTTCAAAAATGCAAACCAGGCTATATTTTATTAGCCATTGAACAGATTATTGGATTATAAAGTGCAAAGGAGAAGAAAGATGATAAGTACCGTTTTTATCTTCTACAATAATATGGTCAAAATATAATTGATCACCGGGCTTCAGTTCATTGCCGATCCTTGTCCTCCACAAAGAATCCAGGCGGTTGCTGCTAAAAGGGAACGAAATATAAGCGGAAGATTTCTCCGGCATGCCAGTGGTGTCATTGTCATAATTCGCGTAAGTCTGATAACCGAAAGAAAATGAAACAACAGGGAAAGCCTGGCGATCCTGGTCGTGCACAATCAATGGCTTATCCAGTAAGCTTTTTACAAACGAAGCCGGTAAAGACTGGCCTCCGGGGACATTACCAAGGGTCGTAGTGAAAACGGTATCCGTTTTTTTTACCTTCCCGGTTTCATGAATGGTAATCTTTTTTCTGTGTTGGGCATATACGGGGGTAAGGCCGAATACCAATAAGATTATCCACAGGATATTTTGCATTATTTTTTGCATGCGGCAAATATCGTGAAAACGTTCATAACTATATCATTCCCCTCTTGCCGGAACAAGCCGAATAAGTACCTTTGTCCAAAATGGCAAAAGACTGAAAAAGCTTGTTAAAATATTGTTGGTCATCGTTTTATCGGGGATTGGATTATTAGCCCTCATTTCTGTGCTTATTAACGTAACGGCAGTTCAGAATTTTGTAGTCAGGAGAATCACCAATACCCTGTCAGAACGTTTGCACACAGAAGTTTCTATCCAGCATGTGGATTTTACATTATTCAATAAATTCACTTTGGATGGCACCTATATTGCCGATCAGCATAAGGATACGTTACTTTATGCCGGCAAGTTAACTTTGAACGTGACGAATTTCTTTTTCCTAAAAAAGAAAACATGGTATCATTATGTTTTACAAACAAAAACATGGCTTCATTATATAGGACTGCAAAATGCCACACTTAACCTGCGCAGGTTACCCGGTGATTCAGTCTGGAATTACCAGTTTATTCTGGACGCGCTCAGTTCGCCTTCATCTTCCGGAGGCGGACAAATGCCCAGTATAGATATTAAGAAAGTCAATATCACCCATATCAGGGTGAATAAAACAGACGCATGGACAGGCCAGGATATGCTGATCAGCGCAGATCATATCCTGATCAACGCCCGCAATATTGATTTGCGTAAGCGCCGGATCATCATCAGTAATGTCAGCCTGGCACACCCACTTTTTGTTTTAGAAAATTACACGCCTTCAAAGCCCGCAGGCGACACCACAAATTCATCTGCTCCGCCTTTGCAAAATGGAGGAAACAAAAACGACAGCCTTCAATGGAATACAGATCACTGGATATTGCATGTAGCGCATGTTTCTCTTCAGAATGGAGGGTTCGCACTCATTGATAAAAATGAAGCCAGAGTAGAACCTTATTTTGATCCGACGCATATGGCGTTTTATGATATCAATGCCAGCCTGAATAACATAAATCTTGTCAAAGATTCCATTATTACCCAAATCAAACTTTCTGCCAAAGAACGCTGCGGACTGAATGTAAAAAACCTGGCTTGCCGTTTTAAGATCTCTCCGGTAGAGATGGAATTTTCCCATCTGGATTTAACCACCAATCACAGCCATCTGACAGATTATTTCAGCATGAGCTACCCTGGCTTCAGTGACTTGAACAATTTTATTCATGACGTTTATTTGCGCGGCAATTTCAAAAATTCCGAAGTATCTTCTGATGATATTGCTTATTTTGCCCCCCCCCTTAAAACCTGGAATACGGATATAAACGTTTCGGGAAATGCTTATGGAACCATCGCCAACCTGACTGCAGATAATATGCATATCCGCGCGGGCAAAGCGACTGAGCTGATCGGTAAAATCAGGATGCGTGGACTGCCGGATATTGAAAACACTTTTATTGATTTTCAGGCGCAAAAGCTTTCTTCCACAGGAAATGATCTGATACAGTTTTTCCCTGATCTGAAAAAACAATCCGTCATTGATATGAATAACCTGACGGCTGTCAGCTTTGCAGGAAATTATACGGGATTCATTGAAGACTTTGTGGCTTACGGCGATTTTAAAACAAACCTTGGGAATGTACATACCGATTTAAACATGAAATTCGGCAAACAATATAAAGCGCCACAATATTCCGGAAAGCTTTCATCCCAAAATTTTAATTTAGGCAAGCTCCTGAATAATAGTTTATTAGGACCCGTTTCCCTCTCTGCAAAAATTGACGGATCAGGATTTAACCTGAAAGATATCAATGCCAAAGTAGATGGTAAAATTGACAGCATATATTTGAATGGTTATACTTATCACTACATCAAAACGGAAGGCACACTCAACAAAAAATTATTTAACGGCTCCGTGGAAGTGGCCGATTCCAATCTGAATCTCAACTTTGCAGGTGCTATTGATTTCAATAATAAGCTCCCGGTATTTCACTTTAAATCGGATATCACTAAAAGTGATCTGCTTGCGTTAAATCTCACTAAAGATTCCATTACTTTCAGCGGAAAATTAGACCTCGACCTGACAGGGAACAGCATTGATAATTTTCTGGGAGATGCGCGGTTATATGATATCAATCTTTTCAAAAATAAAATACGGATAGCCTTTGACACCTTGGTCGTTCATTCCCGCATGGATAGCTCAGGAGGCAAAATGCTGACGCTCCAGGGAAATGAAATAAAAGGCTTCATGAGAGGCAATTATGATCTGGACGGTTTGAAGGATGCTTCACAATCATTTCTCAACCGGTATTTTCCAAACAAGTTCCCCCCCCCCTCTAATAAGAAATTCTATGAAAACTTTACGTTCGGCTTTCAGCTAGGAGATGCAGATAAAATTATCAGTGCATTTATCCCCCAATTTACGGGATTGGACAATTCAGCCATTTCCGGCGGTATGAACACTTATCAGGATACTTTGATGCTAAAAATAGCAATACCCGCTATCGGGTATAGCCGTTATCGTTTTAATAATGTTCGCATCAATGTTTCAGGGAAATTTACCGGACTGGGTATGCAAACGGATATAGGAGAAATTTTTGTACAGGACAGTCTGCTGATACCAGGTGCGGAAATAAGCGCTACGGCATTCAACGATACTTCTTTTATAAGATTAAAAACCTTCGCTGCCAGCCAAGCGTTGAACAATGCGGATTTATATGCGCGCGTCACAACCTTAACAAACGGATATAATATCCGTATTCTTAACTCAGAGCTTATGGTAAATGATAAGACCTGGAATATTACACCTGATAACGAGATTACCCTGGAAAAAAACAAAGTTATTGTTAACAACTTTAATATTTCTCATAATGAACAAAGAATTACGCTCACTTCTAATAATGCCTCGTTGGATTCGGCCTCCTTTTTGATAAAGCTGCAAGGACTTTATATTGGTGATTTCTCGCAATTTTTTACGACCAATCCCCAATTGGAGGGGATAGCGAACGGGACCATTCAGATAGATGATCCATTAGGAAATATGATTGCTACAGCAAAGATAGATGCATCCAGGTTTCGAATTAACAATGACTCGATGGGTGTGGTGCACGTCGGTGTTTCTTATCAAAAAGAAAATCAGCTCTTGCATTGGAATGTCTTTAAAAATGATAATCCTGTTCAGAATTTTGCGTTATCTGGAATGGCGGGCCTTGGTAAAAAGGACCAGGTGTTGCATGGCGATTTCAAACTGAACCATACTGATATCAGCGTGCTGAATAATTTTATCGGGAATTATGTAACTAATTTTAAAGGATTTGCTACCGGCGCCTTAACGCTTAGCGGAACAACTTCCATGCCTGAAGTAACCGGAGCGGTCAGGCTGGACAGCGTGGGATTAAGAGTAAATTACCTTGGCACATATTACACACTCAATAACGAAACAATTAATTTTACCCCCACCTCCATTAACTTAGGCACCATTACACTACATGATGTTGACGGTCATAATGCCGCTCTGCAGGGGACTATCACTCATAAAAGCTTCAGTGATCTTCATTTTAATCTGAACCTGAATACGCAGAATTTCAAATTATTGCACACCACTGCGCTGGATAACCCGCTTTATTATGGCGAAGCTTATGCTTCAGGCAGAGTGAACCTGACAGGCCCGTTGAGCGATATGAAAATGACGCTGAACATCTCTCCACAAAAAGGCACCCATATTTTTCTCCCGTTGTCTGATTCTAAAGATATCGGCAAACATGACTTTGTTATCTTTAAGCAATATGGGACAGAGCAAAGGGCGGTAAGGCCTGCAATCAATAAAGTGAACTTAAATGTGAAGCTGTATGCAAACATGAACCCAAATGCGAAAATAGATGTTATCGTAGATGCAGCTTCAGGAGACAGAATCAGCGCTACCGGTACAGGATCTCTGCAGATGAATATAGATCTGAACGGAAACTTCCGGATGTATGGTAATTATACCATCGAAAACGGTGATTATATTTTTTCATTTAAAGGGCTTTTATCCAGAACATTTATTATCAACCAGGGAAGCACCATTGCATGGAATGGAGACCCGTCTAACGCCAACGTAAGTATAGCAGCCATATACAATGTACCCGGAGGCGCCAGTTTGTATGATCTGGTGGCAGGCCAGAATGAAACATCGGGAGCATTGACCACACAGGATGCAAAACTCTTGAGACAACGGGAGAAAACAGATGTATATTTATTTCTAAAAGGTTCGTTGATGCATCCAGATATTTCTTACGATATCCGTTTACCGGATGTAGGTATCAGCACCGGAAGCATTGCTATGACTCAATTACAGCAGATCAGGCAAAACCCCAATGATCTGATCAATCAGGTGGCTGCCCTGCTGGCATTCGGACAATTCATTCCGCCGACTTCGGGCAGTAATAACGCCTTCCTTTCAGGCGGATTAAGCAGCGCAGGGCAATGGGTATCTTCCCAGCTTTCCGGAGTTTTAAATAATTTATTAGGTAATACTTTTAAGAAATTAGGCGTTAATTTCAATATGAATTACAGCTCATATTCGGCGAATGGAGGAAGTAACGGCGTTTTACAGCGTAATGATGTGCAGTTTAATTTAAGTAAGAATATTTTCAATAACAGGGTACATATAGAAGCAGGGCCTTCTCTTGACTGGGGCCGTGGAAATACACCGCAAGCCACCAGTAACAGCTATTTCGCCGGAGATTTCAGGTTTGAATATCTGATCACTCCAGACGGAAGATTTCGTTTTGTGGCTTTCAGCCAGAGCAATTATGACGTATTATTAAATCAGAACCTGACAAGAGGGGGAATAGGACTTTCCTACAGCAGGGAGTTTAACAGATTGCATGATTTATTCCTTACCAAGGAAGAAAAGCAGAGGCGAGATTCGCTGAGGAGATCATTTATAAACCGCTATATAAAGGAAAATACAAATGACAGCTTACCGCCTTCCGATACGACTAAAGTAATCCCTCCCATATTAAAAGATTCTTCCGAAAGCGACCAGGTAGAAGAGCAGAAGTAACTGACGACAGGCAAGTGCTAAAAGGCCAATAACAAAATACAAATAAGCGCCATTTTCTGAATTATAATTGGTCTTTGGTCTATCCTTCCAACTCAATTACCTCCAGATTCCTGATCTTTCCATCATTTATTTCAAAACGAACTAGTGTTTTCACCCTATGCCATCCTTGTCTTCCACAAGCGCCCGGATTGATATGCAATAAATGCAATTTATTATCCGGAACTATTTTTAAAATATGAGAATGTCCGCAAATAAACAATTGAGGAGGATTTTGAAGAATTAAAGGCTTCACCCGTGGATTATAATGACCCGGATATCCGCCGATATGCGTCATCCATATATCCATGCCTTCACAATGAAACCGCAAATCTTCAGGATAGGAAGTACGTAGGTCTTTCCCATCCACATTTCCATATACGGCACGGAAAGGCTTGCAGGAAGCCAATTCATCGGCGAGCTCCATAGTGCCGATATCCCCGGCATGCCAGATTTCATCCACAGCAGAAAAATGCATCAGAACCTGAGGATGAAGATAGCCATGCGTATCCGACATTAACCCAATACGGATCATCTTATTTTACTTTAAACCAAAGTGGAGAATCATCTTTTAGTTCTCCATTGTAGTTAATCAAAAGCTCCTCTCCTTTTTTGATGTCCCGGAGTGTTCTGATAATCATACTATGTTTTTCAAAGTCCACTTCATGATCGCAGTTTGGCTTATAAGAATGATTATACACAGAACAATAACCCAGCGCCACACAGGTTTTTACCTGTCTCTCGCCCCACACGAACAGATAATTATGCAGTTCGGTGTTATCGGTTTTATCCGTATCTTTCTTAGATAAAACTACTACCGGAGATTCTTCTATTTTTGTTCCTTTGGGAATAGGTTCGCTGGTAAACACTCCGCGTCCTTTTCCTTTTACATCTTTTACGTAAAGGGATGGCTTGATCTTCATTATATTGTTAGCTTATGGTTTTTATAAAGGACAAAAGTAATAAACTGTATCACTATTGTGCGACAAAAATATAAAAAGGAAGGCTAAAAGATTCAGAGTTTTGCCATATTCGTATTACTTTTACTCCATGCCAGATATTATCCAGCTTTTACCCGATCATATTGCCAACCAGATTGCCGCAGGAGAAGTTATTCAACGACCGGCCTCTGCGGTGAAAGAGTTAATGGAAAATGCCGTGGACTCGGGTGCTACTGAAATTCAACTTATCATCAAAGATGCTGGGAAGGAATTGGTACAAGTAATTGACAACGGTTGCGGCATGAGTGAAACAGATGCAAGAATGTGTTTTGAAAGGCATGCCACTTCAAAGATTAACAAGATTGAAGATCTTTTTCATATCCGGACGATGGGGTTCCGGGGCGAAGCGCTGGCTTCCATTGCAGCAGTGGCACAGGTAGTGCTGAAATCCAGAAAACATGACAATGATTTAGGTACCTTATTAGAAATAGAAAACAGCGAAGTAAAAAAGCAAGAACCCTGTTCCTGCCCTCCTGGGACCAACATTTCGATGAAAAACCTTTTTTTCAGTGTCCCTGCAAGACGGCATTTTTTAAAGAGCAACGCCGCAGAAATGCGCCATATCGTGGAGGAATTTACGCATGTTGCTTTGGCATACCCGGCCATTACTTTTTCATTAAATACCAACGGGCAAGACCTTTTTCATCTACGATCGGGAACTGTGAAACAACGGATTCTGCAACTTCTCGGTAATAACTATCAGGATCGCCTCGTCACGGTAAATGAGAGCACTGAATATCTGAATGTATCTGGTTTTGTGGGAAAACCTGAAACGGCTAAAAAAACGCGTGGCGATCAATATTTCTTTGTCAACAATCGCTTTATTAAAAGCGGTTATCTGCATCACGCGTTGATGGGAGCTTTTGCAGATCTAATCCCCTCTGACAGCCATCCGATGTATGTGTTATATATTGAATTAGATCCTGCCCGTGTGGATATCAATGTTCATCCCACTAAACAGGAAATTAAATTTGAAGATGAAAAGTTGATATATGCTTTCATACAATCATCGGTGAAGCATGCGTTGGCAAGATTCAGCATTGCCCCCAGCCTGGATTTTGATTTAGACCCGAAGATTGAACAATTGCCTGCTATTACACAACCTTTTACTGAAGAACAAAAAAGGCAAACTGCCGCCACAGATATTTTTAAAGCATTCACCCAGAAATATCAGGCACATGCCATCGGCAATACCTATAAATATGGTTCTCCTGAAACTCAGGACATTCCCCAGTCGGGCAATCTTCCCGCCATGCCGGATCCGGATCAGAGAGCGGCACAACAGGAATCGGATGCTATCTGGCGCAATGAAAATACCTGGGAAAGACCATTGCAACAAATCCATGGAAAATATATTTTGCAGCAAATCAAATCCGGCTTCATTCTGATTGATCAGCAGTCGGCGCATGAAAGAATATTGTATGAAGAATATACAAAATCATCACAACAGCATCCTTTACCTACCCAACAATCTCTTTTTCCTGAAAAATTAACCTTATCCCCCGCTGATACAGTTTTATTACATGAAATGCTGCCTGACCTAAGAACATTGGGTTATGACATTCAGTCTGCCGGAGATCATACTTTTATCATTCATGGCATTCCGGGAGATATGGCTACAGGTAATGAAAAGGAAAGCATTGAACAATTATTGGAGCAATTCAAACATTTCAGCACAGAACTGAAAATGGATAAGCGTGAAATGATGATCAGGTCGCTGGCCGCACAACATGCTATCAAATCCGGACAAAATTTATCGGTTCCCGAAATGCAAAACCTCATTGACCGTTTATTTGCCTGTGAACAGCCTCAGGTTACGGCGGGTGGAAGAAATACTTTTCTTACTTTCAGGCTGGAGGAATTAGATAAATTATTTGGCAGATAGAAAGCAACTGTTGCATTTCGAATCTATTGATAGCTATTGAAATTCCTGACATCCCAATTCTGCTTACCTTTGCAAACAGTATGTTGATTTTTTTGTTTCTAAGATAAATTATATTTATGCGTATCGGTATTGTATGTTATCCCACTTATGGTGGCAGTGGCGTGGTAGCGACTGAATTAGGGAAAGCGCTGGCTGATGAAGGACATCAGGTGCATTTTATCACCTATCAGCAGCCTGTCAGGTTGAATGGATTTAATCCCAATATTTTCTATCATGAAGTGCAGGTGCCTTCTTATCCGCTGTTTGATTATCCACCTTATGAAACGGCCTTATCAAGCACCTTGGTGGACGTAATCATGAATCATCATTTGGATTTGTTACATGTTCATTATGCCATTCCGCATGCTTCCACAGCGTATATGGCAAAGCAAATCTTAAAAAAGCAAGGGATACATATACCAGTCGTCACCACACTGCACGGCACGGACATCACCTTAGTGGGAAAAGATAAAACGTATGCGCCTGTAGTTACTTTTTCTATTAATGAATCTGATATAATTACGGCTGTTTCTCAAAATTTACGGGAAGAAACCTATAAGTATTTTAATATTGAAAAAGATATCCGGGTTATATACAATTTTGTGGATGCCAACCGGTTTCGTCGCCATAACCGGTCAGGATGCGGATGTGGCAAGGCTATTGCCCCTAAAGGAGAAAAGATTTTAATACACGTTTCCAATTTCCGTCCTGTAAAAAGAGTGAAGGATGTGGTCATGATATTTAAAAAAGTTCATGAAAAAATATCCTCAAAATTATTATTGATCGGAGATGGACCGGACAGACCTGTTATTGAATCTTTATGCAGAAGCCTGGGCATTTGTAATGATATTCGTTTTATTGGAAAACAAGATCAGTTAGAAGATATACTCGGTTGTTCTGATTTATTCTTGTTGCCTTCTGAATATGAGAGTTTCGGATTAGCAGCTTTGGAAGCGATGGCCAGCGAAGTACCGGTCATATCCTCCAATGCAGGCGGATTACCGGAGATAAATATTCAGGGAAAAACCGGATTTTTGAGCCCCGTTGGAGATATAGATGCTATGGCAGATAATGCCATCATGCTTTTAGAAGATGAGAATACGCTGGAACAATTTCGGAAACAAGCTTATCTGCAAGCTCAAAAATTTGAACTTCCGAAAATCGTTCCACAATATGAAGCTTTATACCGCGAATTAATCCCAAAGAAAAAAGTAGCTAATCTGTAAAAAAAAGAAGAAAGCGCAAAACCCAAATCAGAGATCAAAAAATCAGAGATCAGAGATTTTAAAGGGGTGTGCTTCGGTGTTAAAAATCACTTTATTGAAATCAAGTGTCTTTGCCGGTGCAAAAATCAGATAAGCATATTTTAAAGTTTCTGCCAGAAAATAGCTTTCCATCATATCATCCGGTGTCATATTTCTAACATCTTTAATAGCTGCATATCCACCGCCAGTACGGCAATAACGGACGATGCTCTGAAACATAGTTCTTGCCATATATAAATATTCGGGATTATGAGTATAATGATAACAATAATAACAAGACTCCAAATTTTCCGGCCTTAAAGCATAATAACCATTGACTATTTGCATCGTGCGATAGTTAAGAACTTCAGGCTCAAGTCCTGCTAATTCCCACATTTTAAAATTAGATTCTTGTAACGATTTCGCACGAGTTGTATCTCCGCCTAAAGCAAGAGCTCCACCAAAAAAAGCATCTAAAGCTCCATAGTAAGGCAGGTTTATTATCCCGGTATCCATATTGGCATGGCCATACCATAATGTTCCACCAGAAGTATCTGCAAGATGAGTGTTGATAGCAATGACAGTGCTATCCCACATACGCTTACAATCCTGATCGCCGAATAATTTCCATGCTTTTAACAGGTATTCATAATAAGAATCCGTACCGCCGCTGATGCTGCTTTCTTTTCCCACCCATTTGCCGGTATTGACGTCAATAGCATCTCCTACAAGGCCTGTCTTTTTATTCCGAAGATTAAATAGAGTAACGACCGCTTTTTTGGCTGTTTTATAATAAATAGAATCACCCGTAAGCTTAGTTAACGTGCCGTATTCCAACAAAGAAGTTCCTATTTCTGCAGGGTTGCTCGTATCTCCAGTGGTTTTTCCCGTTTTTAAATTTACAAAACGATAAGGCATTCCGGTTGGTGAATGATAAGCTTTAATGAGCCTGTTAGCCAGGTCAGTAGCTAAGGTGAGAAATTTTTTATCGCCGTCTAATTCATAAGCCGAGAGCAAGCCGCCCAGCATACGAATGGTAATTTCAAAGTTAGAAACACTCATATCGTAATTAAATCGAAGGCTGTCCAAAATGAGCCTTTTAGCAGAATCCGCCTTGCTGGTCAGTCCCATCAGCACCATCGTATCATATCCATCCAAAGGGGTCATTACCAATGAATGGGGATACCAGTCAAAATAAGAATGGCTTAAAGGTTTTAATCCGTCATGTCCCCAGGCATATTTTACATAACTATCCCAGGCATAACTAAATTCCTGTTTAACGGAATCTGCCAGACGCTGACGCAACGCTGTAATAGAATCTGCTGAGGAAGTTGCATTTTTATTTCCGGAAGAATGGCATCCCACACCTGCAAATATTAAAAAGGATGCGGATAGGACAAGAAAAAACTTGTTCATACGTTATGAGTTGTTAAGAAAAGGATAAAAATGTCAATGTGCATTAAATGTGCTTTCAAAACGGATGGTAAAATTAGTTTATTTCATTGGATTTTTTACTTTTGAGCCTTCTAATTAATCCCTTTTACCGGTTACTGAAAATATTCCTTAAAACTGAAGAAATTAATATGGTTAATTTATTGTTGCAGGTACAGGATTCAGCTCTGAAAATGGCAGATAGCCTAGGACATGCAGTTGGTGCAACTAGCGGAGCTGCAGCACAAAAGATGAGCTTGTGGGGTTTATTGGTGAAAGGCGGTGTGCTGATGGTACCATTGGCTGTCCTCTTGCTGATTGCTATTTATGTTTTCTTTGAAAGGTATTTTGCCATCAAAAAGGCAAACCATATTGAAGATAACTTTATGAATATGATCCGCGATCATATTACTACCGGTAATGTACAGGCCGCCCGTTCACTGGCAAAAAACACGAATAATCCGGCTGCGCGGATGATAGAAAAAGGAATTCAGCGTATCGGGAAACCGATAGAGTATATTGAAAGAGCTATGGAAAACACCGGTAAGCTGCAAATCTATCACGTGGAGAAGAACCTGATAATCTTGTCTATGGTCGCCGCCATTGCGCCCATGTTTGGATTCTTAGGTACTATAGCGGGTATGATCATATTATTCTTCGATATTTCGGTTACTTCGGATATTACTTTAGGAGTTATTGCAGGCGGTATTTATATAAAGATGGTTACCTCAGCTACTGGCCTGGTTATTGGTATTCTTGCCTACGTTGGGCATAATTATTTGGTAGCTCAGGTGGATAAATTAGTCAATAAAATGGAAGTCGCTTCCTCTGAATTTGTTGATATATTACAAGAACCCACAACCGTTTGATCTATATCATTCATTTAAACTATGAATCTTAGAAGCAGTTTACGTTCGGAAGCCCATGTGGAAAGCGGTCCATTGAATGATATCTTGTTCATATTGGTCATGTTTTTTCTCATCGTAGCCACCCTGGCCAATCCGAACGTAATTAAAGTGATGCTGCCTAAGGCACAAAGCAATACCAAAGCCAAACAAACAGTTGTAGTTTCCATCACTAAAGAAAATCAGTTTTATGTGGGGACTACCTTGGTTTCTCTGGATCAACTAAAAACAGCTTTAACCCCTAAAATTGCAGAAAACCCGGAAGGGGCAACAATTGTGGTGAATGCAGATAAAAGCGTGGCAATAGAATATTTAGTGGATGTAATGCAAGTTGCACATGAATTAGGCGCTAAAGTGGTATTGGCAACTTCTCATCCTCAGGGGGCCGGTGGGGAATAGTGGATCCCCTATTTTTTCAGCATCGCTCATCCTCATTCGGACTTTTATCATGGCTTCATCATAAGTCTTCTTCTCTTTCCAACATCAAAATAGCGCTTTGAGGAAGGATGAAATATTTTTCTTTATTGTATATCACTTCGGTAGCGGCTCCCATTAAAAATATGGCCAGGTCACCTTCTTTAGCCTGCAAGGGTATATATCTCACCTGCTCATCATCGCTTTTCCATGATTCATCGCTGTCAGCAGGTATCGGAATAACATACCCCGGTCCTGTTTTTATCACATACCCTTGCTGCACTTTCTCCTTCTCCTGAACACCAGGAGGCAAAAACAATCCTCCACTACTTCTTTCATCAGGTTTGGAAGGCTTTATCAAAATCCTATCGCCTATGACAATTAATTTTTTCAATTTGTTATCCTGTGTGATTTGAATAGACATAGTTCGTTTATTTTATCATTTCCGATTTTTGGATCTCTGATTTTTTGGAAGGATTCGATTTAAAGTGGAATCACCCAAATCAGACATCAGGAAATCAGACATCAAAAAATCCTTATTATAATTCCCTTAATGGAAAAGTTTTATCCACTCTTATTCCTCTTTCAGTTTGTTTTAATGTGCAACATTCTACCTTGGGATCGTGCTCGAAATAAAGCACATAATTATTTTCGAGCGCTTCCTTCAGAGAAGATTCTTTTTCCTGCAAGGTGGTTAAAGGAAACATATCATAAGCCATTACCCAAGGCAACGGAATATGAAAATGCCCCGGAAAAAGATCTGCCACATACATAATAGTTTTATCTTTATATTTTATTTGTGGCAGCATCATAGCCTTAGTATGTCCGTTTACAAAACGGATAGAAATATTTTCATTAAACCCTACACCTTCTTTTACTTCTATGAATTTCAACCGGCCGCTTTCCTGAATGGGTACAATATTCTCTTTCAGAAAAGAGGCTTTTTCCCGTACATTAGGCTCGGTGGCCCATTTCCAATGTTCCGCATTTGACCAGAAGGTGGCATTGGAAAACGCAGGAATTAGTTTATTACCCTCTCTTATAATTGCGCCACCGCAATGATCAAAGTGCAGATGGGTTAAAATCACATCCGTAATATCATCCCGGTGAAATCCTTTTTTAGCCAGTGATTTATCCAGTGTGTTTTCATCATTCAGATAATAATAGCTGAAAAATTTTGCATCCTGCTTATTACCGATTCCGGTGTCAACCAAAATCAACCTGTTCCCATCTTCAATTAATAAAAGACGCATTGCCCAGGTGCACATATTATTCTCATCAGCGGGGTTTACCTTGTTCCACATAGATTTAGGAACTACGCCAAACATAGCTCCTCCATCCAACTTAAAAAGTTCGGTATCTATTGTATATAACTGCATAAAGCAAAGATAATGGAAATGTGGCTATTCAAGCGCTGTTGAAAGGAAATCAATGAACGGCTTCATCACAGTAAAAGTATGAATGATTTTTTTTAATAATTCTTTTGAAGTTAATTCTTCATCTGTGAAAGATACACCTGTAATAAAACTGCGCATTTTCAGATATTTGATAGCCGGATTATCTTCTTCATATCCCTGTGGTGCACGAACCAAGGTATCGGCATCATCCAAATCACCCAACAATCGAAGGAATCTTTTATCTTTTATAATGGATTTAAAATCTTCTAGGTTGTAATCAATTTCCTGTCGGATTTTTTTAAGCTCGGCAGCATCAGGCCGCCAGATACCCCCACCACAATACGTATAACCGCCCGGCTCAGCGTGGAAATAATAACCGGGGAAATGCACCTTTTTACCTCCTTTATTTATTCCCGCGGCAAAATGGGTTTTGTAGGGCGTTTTATCTTTGCTGAAACGAACATCTTTATAAATACGAAACACGCAATCTTTCACCTGCAATGCGGCTATATCAGGGTCTATCTTACCATACTCAACAATTATTTGCTGAACTAAATTTTCGAAATCAGCTTTAGCATCCAAATATTTTTCTTTGTTGATATCAAACCATGCTTTCTGATTATGCCGTTTTAGCTGGCGAAGAAAAGTGATTGTGGAAGGTTGTAGCATATCTCAATTTTTTGATCCCCAAAATTTATCCAAAGTAAAGGCAAAAATACTATTTGGCGTTAAATGGACATAATTTTCCATCGTTAAAAAACACAGAACAATCAGAATCCCGTAATTTTGCAACTTTATGGGTATTTCAACAGATAAAGTCTTGAGCGGGGAAATTACATCTGTAGGTGAGGGTATTATGTTGCCGTTGATGGAATCATTTTACACCATTCAGGGCGAAGGATTTCATCAGGGTAAGGCAGCCTATTTTATTCGTCTGGCAGGCTGCGATGTAGGCTGCGTATGGTGCGATGTAAAGGAAAGTTGGGATGCCTCACAATACAAATCTTACAACATTCATGCGCTTGCAGAAAAAGCCGCAAAATTTCCCGGTAAGACAGTTGTAATTACGGGTGGTGAGCCTTTAATGCATCCATTGGATCCATTGTGCAACGCTTTACACGAAAAAGGTTTACATACTCACATCGAAACATCCGGATCGCATCCCCTCAGTGGGCACTGGGATTGGATTTGTCTTTCTCCCAAAAAATTTAAGCCTCCAATTCCTGAAATATGTAAAATAGCTAATGAGTTAAAGATTATCATCTATAATAAAAGTGATTTTGCATGGGCGGAAAAGTATGCTGCTACTGTTTCTTCAGATTGTAAATTATTTCTCCAGCCTGAATGGGGTAAGGCAGCCTCGATGGTTCCAATGATTGTAGCGTATATTAAGGCCCATCCCGAGTGGAAAATTTCATTGCAGATACATAAATACCTGGGAGTCCCTTAATTTATTTTCCCGAATAAAAAAAAGTTTATACCTTTGCACACTTCAAAATAGACAAAAGGATTATGGCAAATCATAAAGCAACACAAAAAGATACCCGCCAGGCAAGAGGTCGAAACGAACGTAACGCCTATTATGGTAAGACCACACGCAATGCCATCCGGGATTTAAGAAAAGTGACGGACCACAAAGAAGCCTCAGAAAAGCTCACACTTACTGTTTCTCTGGTAGATAAATTGGCAAAACGCGGCATCATTCATAAAAATAAAGCCGCCAACCTGAAAAGTAAACTTACAAAACAAGTTAATCAATTAGCAGCAGCTAAATAATATATTAAGAACCAAGGTATTAGAAGTCCTTCCCCAAAGGGAGGGCTTTTTTTTAAAAAAATTTTTTTATCAGACAAAATGATGTAAATTTGTGACAAATGTCTGAATAATGGAAAAAGAAAAGAGGCATACACATTACTCAAATGACGAAGAATTGACTTCTTTTGTTAAAGAACCAGGAGGAAGCTACTCTCTGCAGCCTTATGATTTAATTGGTATTTCCAGGTTTGGGATTCTTAAAAAGACGCTTTCTCTACTTGCTAAAAGATTATCTTTTACCACGAACGAAATTTCGAAAATATTACACATATCTGAGAGAACCCTTCAGCGTTATCATGCTGAAGACAGGCTGTCACCCGACATTTCTGAAAGGACCTTGATGCTTGCAAAACTTTATGAGAGAGGCATTGAAATCTTTCATGATGCTGCCAATTTTACCGACTGGTTGCGTACCCCGCTTCCGGCTTTTAATTACCAGCCGCCTATTCAATTATTAGATACTTCATTTGGCTTTCAACTCATAGAAGATGAGTTAGGTCGCATAGAATACGGCGTATTCGCTTAAATACCGACCCTTTCATGGAAGTATTCAGAATTGCGAAAAACAAATACATACATGATCTTGCCGGCACAGGGTCCAGATTAAATGGCGGGAGATGGAACAGTAAGGGCGAGTCAGTAGTATATATGAGCAGCTATCGCTCGCTGGCAGTGTTGGAAATGATAGTTCACGTCCCTCAGAAGAACCTGACAAACGATTATCAAATAGCCACTATTCATATTCCGGAGAAAATAAAAGTAAAGACTCTTTCTATTGAAATGTTACCTGAACATTGGCGAACCGTTACAATAAGTCCACGTTTGCAGGCCATTGGCGATCAATGGTTAAAAGAGAGTAAGTATTGCGTATTTCAGGTTCCTTCGGTTGTCATTCCGCAGGAATGGAATTATATTATTAATCCAGCGCATCCTGAAGCGAAGGATATTATGATTATAAAAACCGAAAATCTTGTATTAGATGAGCGGTTTATTGAATCCTGAAATATAAAAAAGCATTTAGCTTAAGAAGCCAAAGGATGATGATTGAAATAAGGAGAAACCCATACACTTATTACCAGCCTTGTGAAAGCTATCGCCTTGAAAGTACGGCCCGGCCACTTTCTACCAGACCATGCACTATAAGCCAAGGCCCTTCAACCTAATAAATCTGAATCCCCCAATAAAACGCCTCCCTGTTTCAAATGATAGTCAGACTTACGTCTTAAAATCGGAATAACCAAGTTGGATTAAGAAGAAAATATTTGGTGGATCAATATCTTTTATTAACTTTGTATTACAAAGTACTTTTTATGAAAAAAGAACCTGAACAAACTTTATCTGATATTCGTCAGCTTATGGAACGATCCACCCGTTTCCGTTCCATTAATGGATTCAGTTTTGTTGCGGCAGGGATTTGTGGTTTATTGGGGATGGCATGGATCCATATCCTGATCATGCAAACGAAGACAATGAGGCCTTATCCGCAACTGAATAGTCAAAACCTGGTCAATCATATAGTGATTGCATCCGTTTGTACCCTTCTTGCTGCCATAATATGCGGATTTTTCTTTACCTGGTTCAAAATGCGAAAAAGAAATCTTTCTCTATGGGAGGCAGTAGTGCGCAAAGTGACGATCAATTTTATCATCCCATTGATTACAGGGGGAATTTTAATCATTGGGATGATATTTTATTACGAATACCAATTCATCTCGACAAGCTGCCTTCTTTTTTATGGACTTTCTTTGGTGAATGCAAGTCATTACACATTAAAAGAAATCCGCTACCTGGGGATTTGTGAAATTCTTATTGGCATTATTTGCTTATTAACCGGATATGATCTTTTTTCATTAATAATAGGATTTGGTGTGTTGAATATTCTATCCGGATTAACTATTTGGTATAAATACCGCTGAGAACATTGTAAAATGATTATGAAGAATCCGATAGAAAATTTAAATAAAGTATTTGAAAGTCGCATCCGGCTGGGTGTGATGAGTGCTCTGATGGTGAATGAAGAAATGAATTTCAATGACTTAAAACAACTACTTGAAGTTACTGATGGCAACCTTGCTACCCATCTCAACATGCTTGAAGAAAACAGTTATATCAAAGTGCATAAAGGATTTATCGGGAAAAAGACCAATACCACTTATTCTGTTACTAAAGCAGGAGAAAAATCTTTTAAAAATCATTTGAATGCTTTGGAAAAAATGATACATAATATTGAGTAAATTTTTTTATTATCTACTTTGTTATAAAAAGTACTTTTTATGGAAAAAAAATTAAATAGTTTTTGGCAGCAGAACCGTTTAGTCATTAAGGGAGCATTCATTGGCATTTTAACTCTTTTGTTATTGATACCAATGGCTTTTATTTCTTTTCTTGTGAACGACCGAGAGCAACGACACAACGCGGCATACAAGGAAGTCAGCAGTAAATGGGCTGCACCCCAAACACTTACAGGACCTGTTTTGGTAATCCCTTACCAGGTTTCATCTAAAGATGAGAAAGGCAACCTGCAAACTGAAATAAAACAAGCTTATTTTCTGCCCGATTCCCTGCAGATAAATGGAGCTATCCAGCCTGAAAAAAGATACCGGGGAATCTATGAGGTCATTTTATACCGTTCCAGTCTGACTATGCAGGGAAAGTTCAATGAGCTTAATTCAGGCGATTTAAAAATTGCTCATAATGACTGGCTGCCAGGACAAGCATATCTTCTTCTCGGGCTTGATGACATGCGTGGCATTGAGAATCAGGTTGCATTGAAATGGAATGATTCATTAAAATACTTCAACCCGGGAATTCCCGAAAATCAAGTAATGAAGGTAGGCCTATACGTGCCTTTGCCACTTGACATTTCTACCTTTGATAAAGGATCCTTTGGTTTCAATATCCATCTTAAGTTGAAAGGATCGGGAGAATTAAATATAGTTCCTGCCGGAAAAATTACACTGGTATCTATCCATTCTCCATGGAACACTCCCAGTTTCATCGGAAGCTTTCTCCCAGATGAACATACTGTCAATAGTAAAGGGTTTAATGCACATTGGACCATTTTCAATTTGAACAGGAACTTTCCTCAACATTGGTCGGAAGGCAATTACGACCTGGATCAATCCAAATTTGGTGTCAGTCTCATGTTGCCGGTGGATATGTATCAAAAGACTATGCGATGCATCAAATATGCGATCCTCATTATTGCGCTCACTTTTACGGTATTTTTTCTAATAGAAACTTCACAAAAAAATGCTGTTCATCCATTTCAGTATATTCTTATCGGATTGGCGCTTTGTATTTTTTACACCCTGCTACTTTCTCTTTCGGAATACCTGAATTTTACATCGGCTTATGCCATATCGGCCATAGCAACTATCGGACTGATCAGCGTTTATGCTTCATGGGTTTTCAAGGGCAAAAAAATACCCATTCTGGTTTGTGTCACCATGCTTATGCTGTACAGTTTTATTTTTGTGCTTGCCCAACTACAAGATCTGTCCCTGATGATCGGAAGCATAGGATTATTTATGGTATTAGCGTTGCTGATGTATTTTTCACGAAAGATGAATAGAGAAAATTATTTAGCCACAAAGCCGTAATTAATTCCAAATCAATAATAGTATTGGAAAGCAGAATTATATCTTTGTAAAGGGAAATAGATTTCCAGGAGGAAGTGTGCCGTTTTAAATCTGATGTTGTTTCTGGGAAAATTTAATTGGACTGAATAGTCGGTTCTATACATCTGCCTTTTAAAGGATTATTCGGAAGACCATCATTGAATTAATTCTTTTGATATCTGCCTTGATTTGGTGACTTCGCTAAATGTAATAATCAATAAATTAAGTAAGGTAAGATTTTCATTTCCCATAGTGAATTATCCAATTTAGTTTCAGGTATCTCGCCTTTCTTTAATTTTCTCAAAGACTCCCTGACACCAAGTAGGTTATCAAGATGTTTTTCCCCGCTTGGGTTAACAGTTGTTTTGTATAGACGTTCAGTACACTCTTGAGGGTATATAGATAAAAGAAGGTGAATCAGTTGCAATCCGGCACTTACCGGCCGGAATATAAATGTATCTGTGATTGATAATTTTAGCCCATGACATATTTCGTTTGCATATAACCCTGATGTGGGCACATACCAGACAGGTTTACTTTTTAAACCTGCCACCGATAACGAAAAGAATTTGTTTTGTAACTCTGTCGCATTAATCCATGGTGCACCAAAAATTTTAAATGGAGTTGAAGTCCCTCTTCCTTCATTTACATTAATCCCCTCTAATAATCCCATGCCGGGATAAAGTAATGCCGTTTCCATATCCGTAATGGCAGGTGATGGCGAAACAAATGGCCATACACCAGTTTGCTTTCTTTCCCAGTTTTGCAACCTGATAACTTCGAGATCAATATTTTTTATTCTTGTAGCTGAAAAAAAACTTGCAAGTTCACCCAATGTGCAGCTATGTCGAATAGGGATATTCCATCGCCCAATAAAAGAGGTCATTCCTCTTTCATCTATCATTGGGCCTTCTGATAAATGAATGTCTCCGCTGACAGGATTGGGGCGGTCAAGAAGAATGAATTTTTTGTGATGTGCGCTACAGGACTCCATTACATAAGTCATTGTCCATAAATAAGTATAGAAACGGCAACCAATATCGGGGATGTCAAATAACATGATATCTATATCAGTAAGATCATTTTTATGAGGCATTATTTTTTCTGAATACAAACTGACTACAGGGAGCTTTGTAATTGGATCTATGACATTCTTCTGGTAAGCTCCATCTATCCCCCTTGCCGTTAATCCATGTTCCGGAGAAAATAACTTTATGATTTTGAATCCTGCACTGAGCAATGCCATGCGGCTTAATTCTCCGTCAGTAGTCGTTGCTGCATTGTTTGTGACTAACCCGAAGCGTGTATTTTGAAATTTTGTTTTATATTGAAGAAAAAGATCAATCCCAAAGCGTATTTCTTTGCTTTCATTGAATCGTTCCGGCATGAACTTATCCACTTTTTTTATTGGTCTTAATTAAATTTATCACTTTCTTTACACTTCCTAATTCAAGTAACAAGGATTTTATATAATTATAATCTGTAACCCTCGTTTCTTCTATGATCATTCTTATTCCCCGATCTATTAGTTTCTCATTACTTAATCGCATATTCACCATTTTATTATCCTCAACACGTCCCAACTTTATCATAATCGTAGTAGAGATCATGTTGAGTACTAATTTTTGTGCGGTACCGCTCTTCATACGAGTACTGCCCGTTAAAAATTCCGGCCCTACCGTGATAACCACCGGGAAATCTGAATGAAATGTTATTGGCGATTCAGGATTGCAGGTAATACAACCAGTAAGAATCTCTTTCTCCCTGCATGACTTTAGTGCGCCTATTACATACGGGGTGGTTCCACTTGCCGCTATACCAATTACAGAATCTTTTGCATTAATATTATATTTTCGTAAGTCCTGCCATCCCTGCGTTGTATC
>SCQV01000248.1 GCA_004299085.1 Chitinophagaceae bacterium
TACCACGAATGCCCGAATAAATTCGATCCCTTACCCTACTGATTTACGATATCATTCGTGTTTATCTCAACTTAGGCGAGGCATTCGTGGTTAATATAAACCTAAAATGCTCTAAAAGCTTATTTAAAATAAGGGGTACTTACCTGCCTCTTTCTATTAAAGAATTGGGTAGTGTTATGTCAACTTAGAAATGATGGTAAAAGAAATCCCACAAAGCCACTAAGATGCACGAAGAAAAGCTTTTGTGGACTTTGTGCCTGCCTGTCCGGTAGGCAGGGCTTAGTGGGAAATAAAATAAAATATTCTTGACATAACAGTAGTTAATGATGATGAATATGGCTAAAGTCCTTTGTCTCCGTAATCTTTTTTACAGTTGAAAAATCCTTCCTACATTAAAAAAATAAATGATTACAGCCAACAATACTATGCTGCTGACTACATCTTTTCCACAATCGCTAATGATTTTTTTACGTGTTCGGCAGGCGAAATATGATCAATTTCAGATGAAAAGACAGCTACAATTTTGTCATTTTTGTTGATTACGAAAGTAGTTCGTGGAATGAAGCCGTGTGTGACCACCTGGCCCCGTACGTCTTTAACGCCAGGCTGAGGAGGGATCAGTTTCAAACCATAAGTGGCGGCTATCTTGCCTTCGGAGTCTGAGGCTACCGGAAATTTACCCGCACAGTAATCAGGATCAGCGGAAAATAAATTCAATCGCTTGATATTATCGGCAGATACGCCGATGATGGTGGCTCCTGCTGCCGTAAATTTGTCCTTGAACTGAGCGAAGGTATGCGCTTCCAAATCGCAGCCTCCTGTGTAAGCTGCCGGATAGAAATATAATACAACCGGCCCTTTGGCAAGCGCCTTTTTTAATGAAAAATTGAAATCCTTACCGGCCGAGCTGGCTTCGGCGTTAAACATAGGCGCAGTGGCGCCTTTTGATAACATCGCTGATTGCGCCATGCCAGATTGGACAGCCAAAAGCGAAACGCCTAAGATTAAAAGGACTGAAAGACAATATTTCCTACACATGATGTTTTGTTTTGATCAGTTATGAATCACTTACAAATTTACAAGGAATTCGTGAATAAGTTCAGCGAAATCATATTTCTTGATAAGCGGTTGTATTACGTTGCCGGCATTACAAGGTAAAATATCACTTTGAAGAGATGGGAATTTAGATATTTTAACTTTGTTCGCGAAAGAATAAGTGCTAAATCATATGATGGAGATGCCCGGCAAAATGCTGGAATTACACGCCGTGAAAGAGACTTTATACTGTCAGTATGATATGGAAGCCTGGAAGGTAGGGCTTTGACCTTAGCAGGATAGCAGCACCCAGGTCGTCGTAACCTTACGTACCTGTGAAGGCAGGTTACCCTCTTTCCTGTAAGGTTCAAGTCATTTACTCAATTCCTTATGTAATAAGGCTTTTCATGCTAAGTAAGGTAGAAACGTAATTAAAAGAATACTTCAACTATATACAAATTTAAAAACTTTCAATGCCTCAACATGTGATTTGGCAAGAACAAGTAAAGATTAAAGAAGGGTGCATACCAGAATGTCGCATTGTTTGTCTTCCTGGGGCGGTGGGGACACCGCCCACAGCAACCGCTTTGGTTGGCGTCCCAGCCAACCGGCGACATTTTGGTATGCACCCTTAAAGAATATTTCTGTTATTCATTATAACATTTCGTCTATCTTTGCGGAGCTGTCTTAAAAATCCTACCTGTTCGCAATTGAGCTGTTGCCGAATTCAATAATTAATTTAAAGTTATAAGCTATCTGGCCGCCCTGGGGTGGATTGTGCATTTTTTGCTTTCTCACAGGTCTCCGGCTCCGGAGACAAGGTTTTGGTTGAAAAAAGACCCCGCTTTATGCGGGGTTTTTTTGTGTCACTGATCTATAATAGTCCGTTGTTTAAAAAAAGAAATCCGCTAATTCAGAGAAATTATTTTTCAGCGGAGAGGGGGGGCCAAATGCGCCACTTTACAATGATTATAAAATGCTTTATCAGTATGAAAATCTGAAGAGGATGCAGGGATTCTGGGGTTCTCTAACATCACCAATAAGAGGATCATTCTCTTATTGAGTTGAGACTATAGCACCTTCCCCATCTTTTTAGCTATTGATATCTTATTTGTTTTCTTTTTCCCTAAAAACATTTTCATGAGTACCGGAGCTGTTGTAATTAAAATCAAACCGATGATAAAATATTCCAAAGACTCCTGAACCCATACATTTTCTCCTAAAAGGTAACCAATAGTTACAATTCCACTGACCCATAAAATAGCGCCTGTTATATTGTACAACGTAAATTTTTTAAAATCCATTTTAACCACCCCTCCGACGACAGGTGCAAAAGTCCGTAGTATAGGAAGAAAACGCGCTAAAATAATGGCAATTCCCCCCTTTTTTTCATAAAATTCCCGTGCGGTAGTGAGGTGCTTTTTCTTAAATATCCAGGAGTCCTTACGCGACAATAAATAACCGCCTGATTTTCTCCCCAACCAATAGCCGGTAAAATTCCCTAATATGGCGGCTATGATAATTAATGTTATCCAAAATACCAGGTTCATGGGTCCGCTATCAAATGGATAAGGATTGTCCTTCACGCCGGCAATCATCATACCGGTGATAAAAAGCAGGGTATCTCCGGGAAGAAAAAAGCCGAATAGCAGTCCTGTTTCGGCGAAAATGATAAATAAAACCAAAAAAAGCCCCCCATTGGCCATAATCCAATCCGGGTTCATCAGATGATTGACAAATTCAAGTAGGGTTTGCATATTTTATATTCTTATAAATAGGATGCAAATTATAGGTCTTTCAGATAGAAAAAACATAATAAAGTGTTAAATATATGTTTTTTAAAAAAGATCTGTCATATAGATTCAGAAAGCATTCTCTTTGATAACTTTTATCTTTCATATAAACAGACAACGTTTATCTTTGAGTAATAATTCCGTCTGTTGTCTGATACGATTGCTCTTCTTCCATGATACTTATTCCTCTAAAAATGAAAAAGATTTTCGCCATCCTGCTCTTTCTGCCGCTTATTTCCTTAGCCTGCGCCAGAGCCCAGAAGTACCAGGGGGCTGATTATAAAATTCCCTTATCACCCGATGCAAAATTTTATCATGGAGATACGGTTTTTTACCAGTTGAATGATTT
This sequence comes from Chitinophagaceae bacterium, assembly GCA_004299085.1. Taxonomy (GTDB): domain Bacteria; phylum Bacteroidota; class Bacteroidia; order Chitinophagales; family Chitinophagaceae; genus FW021-bin31. The sequence continues at coordinate 3,178 of SCQV01000248.1, forward strand.
AATGGTCACAGGTGGTGCAAACGCCTTATTAAATTATCAGGAAGCTGATCCGCTTCACGGCATTCAGGGGAAAATGCCGCCTGATACGTGGAGCAGTGGATATCCAACACATAATAATTATCCTTCTATTGTAGTGATAGATTTAGGGGGATTATATGAAATCAGTCATCAATTTATTTATGACCATTGGGGTACAGATTCTGTTAACGTTGATTATGGAACTCCTTTCCACTGGAAAAAACTGGGTACTTATTATGAGAATGGAAACGGCTGGGTGGATATTGACACCACCCGGATTAGGACAAGATATTTAAAATTGTGGTATAGCAACACAGGATATCAGAAAATAAGGCAATTGATCCTCTATGGCCATTTAATCGGTGACAGCCTGTCGCGTACCCCCCCTCGTTTGCATTTTAATCATGCTTATGCAGGAGGTAACACCATGGGCAATTTTATGGGATTGAATACAGCAGGCGCTATCCCACCCCAGGTTAAAGAAGGTATTGCAGGTGTTTTCAGGAATTATACCAACCAGTATTATATGGATACGGCTGTATATATGCATGATATCAACAAGGTCAATTTTGTTTTCAGTAAATTCAGTGCAGGAAATACAGCGGTGAAATATTATTTCCCGGGAGATACAGGCGGAGAAAAAGGTCCGCTTTTAGCTTACACCTTTTCTGACGCGTCTGACAGCGGCATGGGTTCAGGCAGCAGAAGAATACGTCTGCCTTTTTATTCACCTGCCTTTCAGGGCGTGAATCAGATGGAAATGGAGCATCAGTGGGAGAGGAGCATTGATTATACAGCCCATCCGTATGCGGACAGCACTCATCCGGAAAGTTATGACCGCTTATCCAGAATGATGTGGATGTATGGCGCTGCCTTCGGTAAAAATAAATATCCGGCCGATTCTTTACAGTACACCATTCCTGCCAATCATGTTTCAGGCCTGAATACTACGCAATTTGTAGAATCGGGGAATGAGAATAACGGCAGTTGGCTGAGCAAAGAAAGATGGTATTCACCTCAAGCGTGGATTGCTTACAATTCGGCTTTTTATGATGGCAATGATGGCAGGATGGGAAACCGGTTTGGCATAAAACAGGCTGATCCAACTATTCAGGTAGTTATGGGTGGCAATGCTTATGACTGGTATCCTTACATGAAAGCAATGGCTTACTGGGCATATTATTCGAGGTCTGACCATAAGATTCCATTCGATATTTATAATTTTCATGATTATGAATATGTCAAAGGCAAGCCACACAGCGCTTTTCAACCGGAGAACTATCATGCAATAGGATACCACAATATACGTGCTTACTGGCAGCAAATTGTGGACAGCGTTCATGCTATTTTAAGAACAAAAGTCTGGAATACCGAATGGGGCTACGACAGAAACAGTTCATTGGAAAACGCGGTTGCGGTTATTCCCGGAGTGGATTCTGCACAGGTGCAGGCGGAATGGATTGCCCGTTCCTGGATCATGCAGTCGTTCGTGAGAGGATTGGATGTATCGGTTTATTATATGCTGGCAAATGCCAATTGGAAAGACTATGACAGCGCGGCATTCAATAATTATGCTACCTGCGGACTGGTAAGCGGCGCCTATCATGGGACGCCTTGCTGCTCATTTAACTTTTATGCGTTTCCGGCTTATTATTTTCAGCATACGATGTACCATGTTTTGAGAAATTATAAACCTGACAGCATTTTGTATGAAAACAGCCTGAAGGATTCCATTTATATGTATCGTTACAGAAATATTGATCATCCGGATTCTGTGGCTTATGTGGTTTGGTCAGGGACTATTACCAATAAAACCGTTCAGGGATTAAAATTAAAGACCGGATTACCTAATCATATAGTGTATGATATTCATTTAAAGTATAAGTATATGGACGGAGATACCAGCCGGCTGAGAACTGACGGGCGTGGTGAAATCCCTTTAATCATAGATGAAACACCGCAAATCATACTGACTAAGGAAGGCTTTTCGGGTGGAGAATTATACCTGAAAAAAGAATGAAATAAGGATTTCTTTTACGGTTCCACACCTGCATTCAGACTACTGCATGTTCTACCGCAATCTGCGCTTCCTTCTTTCTCCAGGTTGATTTTACCTTATTTAAAAGATATTCGCCGGCAGGTAGAGAAGCAGGTTTCTCAGCATTTGACAACGGATCATACAACATGGCAATATGATGGGAAGTTGAATGATTATCATTCATCAAACCTGTAAAATTGACCCAGCTATTACACCCTTTCAAAAATAATTTGTCTTTAAGGACAGTAGAATAGGGAACAATCTTATATCCTAATTCCGTATTGACATGCATGACGGCAGGACTGGTGGTGAGGCTGAGAATTTTTGCGCAGGGAAATTTTTCTCTGCACAGCTTAAACAGTGCTGTCTTGATTCCTGTTGAAATTCCCATCCCCCGGTATTCCGGAGAAACAATAAGGCCAGAGTTGGCGACAAACTTTTTATGTTGCCAGACTTCAAGATAACAAAAGCCTGTCCATTCTTTAGTTTCAGGATTGATGGCAATAACAGCCAGACCGGCATCCATCTTTTTTCTGACAAAGTCAGAAGTGCGTGGCTCCACATGGGTTCCACGTTTTGCGGCTGAGTAAGCCATTTCGTTAGCGATTTCGGTCGCGTATTGATGATCACCGGATGTGGCTATCCTGACGATACATTTCAGTTGAGATTCCAATGTTTTCTAAGAGTGAAAAAAGTGAGAAATAATTTTACATCATCATTGAAGAAGGTTCAGCGCTTTGAAAGCCTTCACCTTGGCACATCAGATATGTGCATCGCTATCAAAGACGAGGTCGTCGGCAAAGCCGTTTGATGGGAGTAACCCTAAGGAGCGCTTCGTTGTGCTCAAGCAGATAATGTCTTGCAATACTTGTAATATGGGTCCTGTAACTTTTCACTTTCCGTTCAGATTTGAAATGAAAGAATCTGTCTTTTTTTAATTGAGATACAAAGGTATTAATTAATTTGAAAAACAATCAAATTTTTGGCATTTCTAACCCTCACTGTAATTCGACAAACCAGTATCCCGCTTTATCTCAAAATTTGTACCAAAAGCGTTGTGATCTGATTGCTTTCATATCTACACACCCGTATAATTCTCAGGAGTAATTCCTTTCAGTTCTTTCTTGACTGAATCTTTCACGTCCAGTCCCTCAATGAAATGATGAATGACTGCCTTGTTTATTTTTTCACCACCGCGAGTAAGTGCTTTCAATGCTTCATAAGGTTGCGGATAATGTTCCCGGCGAAGGATGGTTTGGATGGCTTCTGCCACCACTGCCCAGTTATTTTCCAGGTCAGATGTCAATTTGGATTCATTGAGAATTAGTTTTCCTACACCTTTCTGCAGGGATTTTAAAGCCAGCAGGCTGTGCGCTAAAGGAATCCCGATATTCCGTAAAACGGTAGAATCCGTCAGGTCGCGCTGCATACGGGATACCGGCAGCTTGGCTGATAAATGTTCATATAGTGCGTTGGCAAACCCCAGGTTCCCTTCTGCATTCTCAAAATCAATCGGATTCACTTTGTGCGGCATAGCGGAAGATCCTACTTCGTCCTTCTTAACTTTTTGCTTAAAATATTCCATGGAAATGTAAGTCCACATATCACGGCAAAAATCTATCAGAATATTATTGATACGTTTCAATGCGTCAAACTGTGCCGCTAAATTGTCATAAGGCTCAATCTGGGTAGTCAACTGTGTACGCGATAATCCCAGATGGTTACTGACGAAATCATCGGCAAACTTCCGCCAGTTTTTTTCCTGAAAAGCCACATGATGTGCATTAAAATTTCCGGTAGCGCCGCTGAATTTAGCGGAAAACGGGATTTGTTTAAATTGTTTTAACTGGCCTTCCAGTCTTTCTGTAAAAACCCGGATTTCTTTACCTAATTTGGTAGGTGAAGCAGGCTGACCATGCGTGTGGGCGAGCATGGGAACTTCTTTCCATTCAACCGCCAGTGCTATTAAACCGGCAATCGCCCTTTCTAATTCAGGCAGATAAACATCCTTCAGAGAATCTTTCCAAAGCAGGGGAATAGCGGTATTATTAATATCCTGCGAAGTAAGCCCGAAATGAACCCACTCAGATTTCTCCTCAAAGCCCAGCGCTTTCAGCTTGTTTTTTACAAAATATTCTACTGCTTTTACATCATGATTGGTGATTTTCTCCGTGTCTTTCACCTCCTGCGCATCCGCAGGTGAAAATTCAGTGTAAATTTTTCTCAGTGAATTTTCTTCCCTTTCCGGAAAAGAGAAGATATTCTCTTTGGCTAACGCTAAAAAATATTCGACTTCGACTTTTACACGGTAACGTATCAAGGCATATTCTGAAAAATAAGCGGATAAGTTTTCTAATTGTGCATAATACCTGCCATCAATGGGTGAAATAGCAGTGAGCGGAGTTAAAGCCATAATATCTCTGATTTGATGATCTCTGATTTGATGATGTCTGATTTCAGATTGCAGGTTTCTGATTCGTATATTATATTTATATGTATATGAAGCATTTTTAAAAGAATATTTTTCGTAATAATCCTGAAATCATTATTAAAAGTAAGTTATATTTATTTTGCCACTAAGTTGCACGCGATTTGGGAAACCGAACCTCAAAAGAGATAACTTAGGAAGCCAAATTTGGCAGTCATAAATAAATTAAACATCTAATATATTTCAGCATATTATCCAATATTTTACAAAGAGTTATATAATAAACACGAAGTCACTAAGATTCACATAGCTTTGTTAAGTACTTATACTTAGATCTTTCTTTATGACTTTGTGGCATTTTTTCTAACTTTTGGAAGTGAACTCAATCTTAAAACAATTTTGCCGTTCAACAATTTAGTAAATTCAGTAATAAAGCCATTTAACAATTCCGCCATTCAACAATATAGTCCTTCGGTAATAAAACATTCCTGAACTTCCCTTATCTTCGCACGCAAAATTAGTTAATTGTTACATCAATATGGAAAACGGGAAGATAAAAGTGGCGGCGGTAAGCTATCTGAATACAAAACCTCTATTGTACGGACTTCAACATTCACCTATCTGGAATGAAATAGAACTTAGCGTTGACTATCCTTCCAGAATCGGTCAGCAATTAATAGATGATGAGGTGGATATTGGCCTGATACCCGTGGCTTTGATTCCCAAGTTGTCTGAGTATCATATTATTTCTGATTATTGCATTGGCGCCACAGGACAGGTTGCTTCCGTTTGTATGTTCAGTGAAGTGCCTGTGGAAGAAATAACCGGCATCTATCTCGATTATCAAAGCCGCAGCTCTGTGGCTTTAGCGCGGTTCTTACTGAAAAATTACTGGAAAATAAGTCCGGCATTTCTACGGGCAGAAGCAGGCTATGAGAATAACATTAAAGATACCGTTGCCGGCATTGTTATCGGAGACAGGGCATTGAAAAAACGCGGCGAAAGCAAATATATATATGATCTGGCCGAAGCTTGGATCAAATATACAGGGCTCCCGATGGTCTTTGCAGCCTGGATCAGTAATAAGGAATTACCCAAAGATTTTATTGAGCGCTTTAATGAAGCTACCGGATTGGGTACAAAAGGAGCTGAATTGCAGCATGTAATTGATGAAAATCCCTGTGATTTTTTTGACCTGAAAGAATATTTCTCACAACATGTCAGCTACGCGTTTGATAACGAAAAAAGAAAAGGGTTAAAAAGATTCTTAGAGGCGTTGAAACAGCCGGTTGCTTAGAAAAAATAAGCATATGGGTGCATCCCCGAATGTTGCCCATAGAAGACAGACCATGCGATAATATTGGATGCATCCAATCAAACCTTAGTAGAAATAGAATATCAATGATTGTCCGACCTTACCTGCCTGCCCAAAGGCAAAGGCAGGTTATCTTATTCCATCCGGTTTCTCCCAAATGGTTGCCATGTTTTCTATCCTATTTTCATGGGAATAAGGTTGAAATCTAATAATAATTCTAATTCTACTAAGGTTAAACCCAGATTTTGCAGTTGGCTGCAAAATCTGCCTGAAGGGCCGACGAAGTATAACTTGTCGGGTGAGCGACGATGAATGTCGCCACACCGACTGGAACGTCGGCGGTTAACCTCTTACGGAGTCTGATACTCGTCAGAGTCGTCAGACCTGACAAAAAATGGCAAAAAAGCCATTTTTTCGTCACTGCTTCGCAGAAATTTTGCTACTGCAAAAT
>SCQV01000249.1 GCA_004299085.1 Chitinophagaceae bacterium
GCACAGAAAATATTGCAGGAAATGCCCGTCACAGTTCCTGTATTTATCATTGCATGAATGCTGGTGCGTGAATAATCGCCCATCATCACGCCACATTTTTTCCCTGCTTCCAGAAAACGTTTTTCCCTTTCATTCCAAACTTTGACACTGCCGGCATTATTTTTCACATTGGAGCAACTTGTCCCTGCCCCAAGATTACACCATTCCCCGATGACTGCATCGCCAAGATAGCCATCATGTGCTTTATTTGAAAAACCGGAAATAATGCTGTTTTTAATCTCTCCGCCAACCACAGAATGAGGCCCGATGGTGGTGGTTCCGTAAATCTTAGTTCCCATTTTCAATACTGATTTTTCACATACCGCCAAGGGACCTCTGATAAGTGCACCTTCCATTATCACTGCATCTTTCCCGATATAGACGGGGCCTTTAAATGCATTGATGGTTACACCATTCAGTTCAGCTCCTTCCTCGATGAAAATATTTTCAGGATTGAAAATATGATTAGATGAATTTATTTTAAAAGAAGTACGGTTTTTGGTGATCAGCGAAAAATCTTCACAGAGTAATTGTTCATTGAACCGGATAAAGTCCCATGGATATTGAATAAGTATAAACGGATTTTTGTATTCATATTTTCTAAATCCGGAAGACTTCCTGAAAGAATATAAATTATCACAGCGGCTGGCGAGCCATGTGTTTTCTGAAAACAGGCTTTCTTCCTTTTTCAGTTGATGCAGGCTATCCAGAAGGTCCTTATTTGGTATTAAAGCGCTGTTAATAAAATAATTGTCTTCATTTTCTTCTAACGGAAACTTTTCTGACAAATAATTTTCAGTTAATGTGGAAGTGGTTTGACGGAGCGCATGCTCCCATTTTTCACGGATGGTGAATATACCGGCCCGGCAATCTGCAACCGGCCTTGTTAAAGCAAAAGGGAACAATAAATGCCGGGAATCCGTATCACATAAAATATAGGAAGTCATCAGAGGGCAAAAATAAAAAAGTCTCCGTAGTTTTTACGGAGACTTTTTGGATATAGTTAGCTTTTCAACTTTTATCTTTCTTCTCGTAGCGCTTGCGGAATTTCTCAATACGCCCTGCCGTGTCCACCAACACGTTTTTACCGGTATAAAACGGATGAGAGGTGTTTGAAATTTCCAACTTTACCAATGGATATTCCTTACCATCTTCCCATTGAATAGTTTCTCTTGACGGTGCTGTGGAGCGGCTTATAAAAGCGCTGCCGTTAGACATATCTTTGAATACAACAAAGCGATAGCTTTCCGGATGAATTCCCTTTTTCATGATTTCAAGTCGAGTTTTAAGGGTGCAAAGGTAATTATAATCTGGGTAATCTGCCAATAAAATCTAATCACCTGCTTTAAATAAATGCGCAGTTATCAATTTTTTATTGACAGGAAACGGTTTTCTCAGCAATATTCTTCAAACGCTGCTCCCAGGTTGCTGGCAATCAATTCTGCAGGACGGCCTTCAATGTGATGGCGTTCGATAAAATGTACCAGTTCGCCATCTTTAAACAAAGCTATAGATGGGGAAGAGGGTGGATAAGGCATCAGATGTTCCCTAACCTGCTGCACGGCTTCTACATCAAAACCTGCAAAGGCGGTTTTTAACCTGTCAGGTTTTTTCTCGCTTTGCGATACGGCTAACAGTACTCCCGGACGTGCGGTGCCGGCGGAGCAACCACATACTGAATTAATGACTACCAGCGTGGTCCCTTTTTCTTTCAGCACAGTTTCTACTTCCTGCGCAGTAAGCATTTCATCAAACCCATTGTCAGTAAGCTCATACTTCATGGGCATAACCAATTCTTCAGGATACATAGTTTTAAAATTTTTTGCAAAGTTAATGTAATCACATCATTAAATAAACCCGGATAAAATTTTTATGCGAATGCCATTATGTCTTAAAGGTATATAAATAGTGTCATTATGTCACTAACTTGTCCCTGCTTTGCTGCATTTTAGGCATAAAAGAATGGCTGGTATCTGATTTGTTCCTACTGAATGGAATTTAAAATTGAAAAACTTAAAAAAATGGAGGACAATATGAAACTCGTAAGAACCAATGACAATGTAGCCGCACTCGGGCCATTTGGCGGTTTAGTAAATGATTTCTTTAACGGGCCATTTGGCAAATGGATAGATGAAGACCTTAAGAAATCAAGTGTGTTCGGTGCTTTTCCACCGGTCAACATTAAAGAGGCAAAAGATGCTTATCAACTTGATCTGGTAGCTCCCGGATTAGAGAAATCTGATTTCAAAATTAACCTTGAAGGTAAAACCCTGTTTATTGCTTTTGAACAAAACGAAGAGAAGAAGGAAGAAGATGAAAAGCATATCCGCAAAGAATACAGTTACCGTTCGTTCAAACGCGCCTTTAACGTGGATGATGATATAGATACTTCAAAGATTGATGCCAAATATGAAAATGGCGTATTGAAAGTAAAGCTTTTGAAGAAAGAAGAAACTATTCCTCAGGTTAAAGAAATTTCGGTTAATTAAAACCTTTTGTTCACCCCAAAA
>SCQV01000250.1 GCA_004299085.1 Chitinophagaceae bacterium
GCGCCATGTTCCACAGCCACATGATGGCCATTATTGACCAATACGCTCACGGCTTCCGGCGTCAGGGCTACCCGGTTTTCCTGAAAAGTGGTTTCTTTTGGAATACCAATATACAGGTTTTCTGGTTTACGGCGTACATCCAAAGTCTCTTCTAAAGGTAAATAGGTGAACGTCGGGCTCACCACCGGTTTTTGTAACGGCTCCATGTGTCGGAATGTTCAGAATATGTTTGAACAGTAACATCAAAGATACGAAAGACAAGCGATATTCTAAACCGATTTTCAATCATTCCGAAATATATATTTCTTCTCTCTTCAAAGTGCAGATAGGTTACACTCCCTCACTATATTCCTGACTCAGGAAGGTCAGTTTTACTTAAGCTTCTGAACTACACCAGAACAAATCCAACGACTTTGTGATTTTCTTGTATAGACGAGGATATAATAGAAATTTCTTAAATCTGAAGAGAAAATTACATTTATGCGCACAATCACATTGGAAACGGATGATCCTAAAATACTGGAAACACTCACGTGGCTGGACAAAAGGTTTGGTGTAAAAATATATCCGGATACTCGCGAGAATCCTTTAAAAGAAAACGATATTTTTTATTTCCACATCACTTTATCTGTATAATCTGCAAAATGTTCGTCTTTCGTAACAATCGTCAGTCGCTCAATCAGCCCTTGGGCAATAATTATCCTGTCAAAAGGATCCCTATGATAAAATTCAAGTGAAAGAAGCTCTTGTAAATGTTCAAAAGAGATAGGCAGAATTTCGATTTCATTATTTACCAGAAAATCAATAATCCTATTAAAATCAGATTTTAGCTTCAATTTCTTGAGGCTCACTTTTATAGCTATTTCCCATAAACTGGCAATGCTAATAAAGCATCTGTTTTCCGCATTTTTAATATTTTCTTTCGCCTTTTCGGCTAAGCGTTTGTCGCCCGAAATAAACCAAATAAAAGCATGAGTATCCAGTAGCAACTTCATTACATATATATCTTAAAATCTCCAAGCGGTTCATCAAAGTCATCGGCCATTTTGAAAAAATCCTTGGCATAACCGAATTTGCGCTCTTTTATTTTTTGCTTATTTTTTGCTTTTTGCTTTAAAAATGCCACGAAATCTGACACCTCTTTTTTGAGGTCGGGTGAAAGAACTGAAATTTGCGTATATAATTGCGAATTACTCATATTTCAAAAGTACAATATTTAGTAGAAGTCTCCAAATTTCCTCCGGGGCAAATCCATTGCACTCCGTTCCCGTATATTTGCCTCATGAACAACATTCGCCAACAACTCAAGGATAATTTTACCCGTGAAATCAATCGCCTGAATCCTGAGCAAAAAAAAGCCGTCAATCAAACCGAAGGACCCGTGCTCGTCATCGCCGGACCGGGAACAGGAAAAACCCAAATCCTCGCTGCACGCATCGGCAACCTGCTGCAGCAAACGGATATAAATCCCGGAAATATTCTTTGCCTGACCTATACAGATAACGGCAGGGTGGAAATGCGTAACCGTCTGTTTCAGTTTGTGGGCGCCACCGCTTACAGGATTCCGATTCATACTTTCCATTCTTTTTGCAATGAAGTGATACAAGACCATTTGTCTTATTTCGGAAAGCTGAATCTGGAAGCCATTTCTGAACTGGAAGAAATAGAGTTATACAAAAAGTTGGTGGATTCCATTGAAAACGGCAGTCCATTGAAAAGATTTACCGGCGATGTATATTTTGAAATTCCCAGGCTGAAAGACTTATTCGCCATTATGAAAAAGGAAGCCTGGACACCGGAATTTTTAAATGAAAGAATAGATAAATATCTCATAGAATTACCCACCAGAGAAGAATATATTTATAAAAGAAAAACAAAAGACCATCAGGCGGGTGATATTAAAACAAAGAATATGCAGGAAGAAACCGACCGCATGGAGACGTTGCGTGCTGCAGTCAATCTTTTTCCACGTTATCGTAAAATGATGCAGGATGCCGCCCGTTACACCTTTGATGATATGATTTTATGGGTATTGGATGCCTTTAAAAATAATCAGGATATTTTATTGGATTACCAGGAACGCTATCAGTATTTTTTAGTAGATGAATTTCAGGATACCAGCGGTTCACAAAATTTATTATTGCAATATCTTACCTCCTACTGGGAACCTGCCAATGTCTTCGTAGTAGGCGATGATGACCAATCTGTTTTTTCTTTTCAGGATGCCAACGTGGAAAATATCCGGCATTTTGTAAAAAGATTTGAGAAAGACCTTTCTAAAATCGTCTTGGTTGAAAACTACCGTTCTACGCAGGCTATTTTGGATATTGCGAAAGTTTTAATTGAAAAAAATACAGAGAGGATTATCAATGATGACCCCTCTCTGAATAAAAATCTTATTTCAAGCAATGAGGCCGTCGGGAACATCATCACAAAACCTGAAATTATAGAATATCCCAATCCGGTACAGGAAGCGGTTTGTGTTGCAGAAAAAATTGTCAGGTTGCTGGAGTCCGGTACGTCCGCAAAAGAAATAGCCGTCATTTACCGTAATCATAAACAGGCTGACCTGTTAGCCGACTGGCTCGGTAAAAAGAATATTCCGTTGAACATGAAACGAAATATCAATTTATTAGGGATGCCTTTTGTAAAAAATATCCTGCATATCTTAGAATATATTGCCGCTGAAAACGATACTCCATATAGTGGAGATGAATTACTTTTTGAAATATTACATTATGATTTTTTTCAAATTCTGCCCATAGACATCGCAAAAATCAGTGTTTCAGTAGCTCAGAATAATTACGACAGCAAAAAAGAGCATTATTCCATTCGCCGTGCCATCAGCGAGCAAATAAGCAAAACCATACCGGATTTATTTTCTCAGGAAGAAATGAATGAAATTAAATCTGCCAGCGACCTACTAGAAGAGTTAATTAAAAAAATGAATAGCCTTACCGTTCAGGGATTACTGGAGGAAGTCATTCGTCAGGCAGGTGTTTTAAGCTATGTGATGAAATCCCCGGATAAAGTATGGTTATTGCAGGCGTTAAACAGCTTATTTGATTTTATAAAATCAGAAACTAAAAAGAGATCGGAAGCTACCCTGCAACAGATATTGGATACTATTGAATTGATGAATAAGAATGACATCGCCATTCCTCTGCAAAAAATAACCGGAACAGAAGATGGGGTAACCTTAGTCACCGCCCACAGTTCCAAAGGATCCGAATTTGAACATGTATTCCTAATGGGTTGCAATGAAAACTTATGGGATAAAAAGAATACACGAGGCAACAGGCAATATAAACTACCGGATAATTTATTCGGTTCTGCCGGCCAAACTGACCCACTGGAAGAATCACGCCGGTTATTTTATGTAGCTATTACACGGGCCAAAACAAATTTGGAAATTTCTTATGCTTCATACGATGAAGCAGGAAAGGATATCGTTCGTTCCACTTTTGTGAGTGAGATGATGGACGGAGCAGGCATGGAAGCCATCAAAGAACAAAGTGATGAAAAACAGATGGCAGATTATCTGGCATTGCAATTCTCGGCGCCTGCAGAACCGGAAATAGAATTGATTGACAAAAATTATATTGATCAGCTTCTTAAGCGATATTCTTTAAGTGTTACGCATCTGAACAATTATTTAAACTGTCCTATCAGGTTTTATTATCAGAATCTCATCAAGGTTCCTTCTTCAAAAAATGAATCCATGACCTTTGGCAGCGCCACGCATTTTGCTTTGCAGAGATTGTTTGAAAAAATGAAAAAGAACAACAAAATATTTCCTGATAAAGAAGATATGCTGAATGATTTCTCCTGGTACATGCATCGCAACCGGGAATCTTTTACCAGAGATCAGTTCAAGCGAAGGATGGAATATGGGCAAAAGATTCTTCCAGCCTATTACGATTATTACATTAATCAGTGGAACAAAAACGTGGAAGTGGAACGAAGCATCAGAAATGTGGAAGTGAAAGGTGTGCCCATTAATGGCAAGTTAGATAAAATAGAACGGGAAGCGAACGGGGTGAATGTCGTGGATTACAAAACGGGCAAATTTGAAAATGCAAAAGAAAAGCTGAAATCTCCGGATGATAAAAATCCCCATGGCGGCGATTACTGGCGGCAGGCTGTATTTTATAAAATCCTCTTAGATAATGACCGTACCAATGATTTTAAAGTACTAAGTTCGGAATTTGATTTTGTAGAACCGGTGAAAGAGGAATACAAAACTGCCAAAATAGAAATTACTTCAGCAGATATTACCACCGTTACCCAACAAATAACAGATACCTGGGGCAAAATACAGAACCACGAATTCAGCAAAGGTTGCGGGAAAGAAGATTGCCATTGGTGCAATTTCGTAAAGGATAATCATTTACAAATACCGCTGAGTGAGTTGATGGAAGGGGAAGATGAAAATAATGAATAATAAACAAGGAAGGATGAACATTGAAGTTTAGAAAAGTTCTCCTATCGTTATTCAGTTTCCCTTGTTGATATTACTCAACTTGCCACTAAACAAATTTTATAGGGAAAATAATCTGCAATTACACTGAATGGCCTGACGGAAGATAGAGGAAACGAGAATAATAAATAAGGAATTTTAAAATAATGAGGCTAAATATTAAAGGGATTTTTAGCTTATATATTGCCAAATAAACATTAAAAAATAACGTTATGACTGAAATAGATCTTTTATTCGAACGATTAAAGAAGATAGATGAGTCTTCATATCCTGACGGCATGTATCCTATACAGGGTGGGATTAGTGTACCTGCGTTTTATCCAGGTGGTAAAGGTACCTATGATAACAGTAGCAAAATTTCAGATAAGAAAATAATGATTCTTGGGCAAGACTTCGGTTCAAGAAACCAATATTTAAAATTAAAAGAAAGAGGAAGGGAAAATATAAAGAAAAACAAAACATGGGGACCTTTGCTCTCTTTTCTTGATGAACTTCAATTAGAATATACAAACTGCTTTTTTACCAATGCAATTCTGGGGGTCAGGGAAGGAAATATGAGTGTGGGAAGATCCCTTGCTTTTAAGGATCCAAAATTTATAAGTATTTGTCAAGATTTCTTTTTGTATCAGTTAGAGATTCAGAAGCCAACGGCTATATTGGTGCTTGGGAAAGAAGTTGCAAAATTTCTTGGGCCTTTATCCGAGGAATTAAAACTATGGGAATCAATGACAAGTTTTAAACTTATTGATCAAAATGGTAAGCAATGTATCAGAAATGTTGTATTCAAAAATAATATATCGGCTAATCTCGCGCTTTTGACCCATCCTTCATATAGAAAGTTAAATGCTCATTGGCGCTATTACATGAATTTTGAAGGGTTCGAGGCTGAATTGAAAATGGTCAAAGATATTTTATAAAAATAATCCTTTTCAATGTGGCAGTCAATCCCTATCCTTATTTAAGATTTCCATCAATCTTTTATCAGAATAGCCTTTCTCGTCCCATACCTCATCTGCATGATCTCTTGCTTTCTCCAGCAAGAACTTTGCTATTACTTTTCTGATCTCTAACAAATCATTTTTCGGTATTTCAGCAGGAAATAACTTTAATAATTCTGCCTGTACATTGCTCAATGGCGGATGAATTGTGAGATTTTCCATAAATATTCCTTCAAATCATGTTATACAAAAATACGGAAAATGCAGATTAGTGAATGAATCTTTCCCAACTTCATCATTCATCATTCCTTGTTCGTTATTCTTTATTCTCTATTCTTCATTCCGTAAACTTATA
>SCQV01000251.1 GCA_004299085.1 Chitinophagaceae bacterium
GAAGATAGGGAGAAGACAGGGAGTATCCTCCTTTTGCCCTGCTCTTTGATTTGGTGGAGGAGTGCTAAAATATGCATCTCCGGCCATTAATGGAAGATCATTTAATTGGCCTCCGAAATTACGTTAAGTTGAAATTCTTAGTAATAAAAAATCCCTCCGACTTTCACCGGAGGGATTTGAATTTTTATTGCTATGAAAGACAGGATTAATAATCCATGCCACCCATTCCGCCTGGACCGCCCGGCATTGCCGGAGCAGCCTGCTTGGGTTCTGGTTTATCTGCAATGACACATTCGGTGGTTAATACCATTCCTGAAATGGAAGCAGCATTTTCCAGTGCGATGCGGGTTACTTTGGTTGGGTCAATGACACCTGCAGAGAATAATTTCTCATACACTTCTGTGCGTGCATTGAATCCGAAATCACCTTTACCTTCTTTTACTTTCTGAACAGCTATAGAGCCTTCTACACCTGCATTTTCAGCAATCTGTCGCAGTGGCTCTTCAATGGCGCGTTTTATGATGTTGATGCCGGTATCTTCGTCTTCGTTATCACCCTTCAGTTTGTTGAGGGCTTCGATAGCACGGATGAAGGCAGTTCCGCCTCCTGCTACAATACCTTCGTCAACGGCTGCACGGGTGGCATGCAAAGCATCGTCCACACGGTCTTTTTTCTCTTTCATTTCCACTTCGGTAGTAGCGCCCACATATAACACTGCCACACCGCCGCTTAATTTAGCCAGGCGTTCCTGCAGTTTCTCCTTATCATAATCGGAAGTGGTGGTTTCAATCTGAGATTTAATCTGATTGATACGGGCTGTGATGTCGCTCTTTTTACCTTTTCCGCCGACTATAGTAGTGTTATCTTTATCAATGGTCACGGATTCTGTTTTACCTAAGTAAGTCAGGTCGGCATTTTCCAGCTTATAACCCTGGTCTTCACTGATCACGATACCGCCAGTCAATACGGCAATATCCTGCAGCATTTCCTTCCGGCGGTCGCCAAAGCCCGGAGCTTTTACAGCAGCCACTTTCAGCGTTCCACGTAATTTATTAACTACTAAAGTGGCTAAAGCTTCTCCTTCCAAATCTTCAGAAATGATCAATAAAGGAGCACCCTGCTGAGCTACTTTTTCTAAAATATGCAGCACATCTTTCATCGTGCTGATTTTTTTGTCGTAGATCAGGATGAATGGGTTTTCCAATACAGCCTGCATTTTTTCACTGTCAGTAACGAAATAAGGGGAGAGATAACCACGGTCAAACTGCATACCTTCTACCACATCCACATAAGTGTCGGTACCTTTTGCTTCTTCCACGGTGATAACGCCGTCTTTGCTTACTTTCTGCATAGCTTCAGCAATCAGCTTACCGATTTCTTCGTCGTTATTGGCAGAAATGGCAGCCACCTGTTGAATTCTGCTGTTGTCGGCGCCGATTTTTTCAGATTGCTTTTTAAGGCTTTCAACCACCACTTTTACAGATTTGTCAATACCGCGTCTTAAATCCATGGGATTTGCGCCGGCGGCTACGTTTTTCAATCCTTCGCTGATAATGGATTGTGCCAATACGGTAGCTGTGGTAGTTCCGTCACCGGCAATATCAGCCGTTTTGGATGCTACTTCTTTTACCATCTGTGCACCCATGTTTTCGATAGGGTCTTCTAATTCTATTTCTTTAGCCACGGTAACACCATCTTTAGTAATGGTGGGAGCGCCGTATTTTTTCTCTAATACTACGTTGCGCCCTTTCGGTCCAAGGGTAACTTTGACAGCATTGGCCAAAGCATCCACCCCTTTCTTCATTCTGTTGCGGGCTTCAACATTAAAATGCAATTGTTTAGACATAATAAAGGTTGTTTTTTAAAGATTTAATAAATAATAATTTTTGAAAATGAATTCTGAGGGGGATCTTAAACGATTGCTAAGATATCAGATTCGCGCATGATGAGATAGTCTTCACCTTCGAAAGTAATTTCTGTACCGGAATATTTGCCATACAGAACGCTGTCACCCACTTTTACGGTAACGGGTTCGTCTTTTTTACCGGGGCCGGCGGCCACTACGGTACCTTTCTGGGGTTTTTCTTTTGCAGTGTCAGGGATGATGATTCCACCCTTGGTCTTTTCTTCAGCGGCGGCAGGCTTTACGATAACCCTGTCCGACAATGGTTTAATACTTAAGTTTTTTGCCATGGTTATTGAATTTTTAAAAAAATAAATACTGATGAAAAAATTAAAAATTACTCCACCTCATCTCTCGATAATTGTGCCAAGAGGCTAAACAGGTCAATTTTTCAGCAAACTGACAAGGCGGCGAAGGTAAATCTTTTCCGGGTATGCCATTATTTCAGGATGGAAAATTTAACTTAATATGGCTAAATCATAGGAGGTGCTGGCGAAACGTCAGAATTCCACCTTTAAGGAGAGGATCTTTATGACATCAATACAATAAGGAAGTATTGGAGTAGGGATCCAACCTTAGTAGTGCTAAAGTCAACTATTATTTAGGAGACTCCTTGCGGAGTGCGATATCTTTTGCGTCATTTTATATTTGACATAGCAGTAGGATAATCGTAACCAGTTCGTCCTAACCTTATTGTCTTTTCCCTAAAGCTCAATAGAAACGGCTTGCCGGCTTTTCAGTTACCTTGAAATAAGATAACCTGCCTTTGCCTTTGGCAGGTAAGGTTCAAATCATTCACTCAATTCCTTATCTACTCCAAAGGAGTCCTATAGACTAAGGTTTGTCGTGCAAAATAAAGCAGAATTGTTATTAAAAGAGTATTTCGGCTGTAAACAAATTTGAAGATTTCCGGCACCTCAAAATAAGATTTAGCTATTAATATTAGATTTACCCAAACGCTTTATATACCTTTGCCACGCAAAAAGCTCTTTAAGAATAGATGATCAGCAGAAGAAATATTCGTGTGAAGGTGATGCAGACCTTGTACTCGCTCGAATTATATGGAAATCCCATCCAGGACGGCATTGTCGTAGATAATGTTTTACCGGCAGCAAAAAAGATATTACAGCAACATTTGGACCAAACTTCGCGTCTTTTTAAGTTTTTGCTGTACAACCTTGTGGAAATTTCGCGCTATGCGAAAACCGATGCCAGACAAAGGTCATCCAAATACCTGGTTACTGCAGAAGATTTGAATGTGAACACCCGAATAGCGGAAAATCTGCTGGTTGTCAGAATGACAGAAGACTTACAATATGGGCAAAAACCTGACCCCCGGAACCCGGTAAACCTGGTAGATATCGAGCTCATTAAAAAATTATATCATAAGCTTGTTCAAAGTCCCGAATACTTAAGCTATATTTCTCATGCTGACTTTGATGAGAAGGAAGATAGGAAAATATCACTTTATATTTTCCATGAAGTCATGCTGAAGGATGCTGGTTTTATACAACTGGCAGAAGACAATTTTATTCATTGGGCTGATGACAGTGAAATGATGGATATGCTTGTATCCAATTACCTGAACAAACCACCGTCTTTTAACTTCAGCCAGCTCATTAGTACGGAAAAATCAGCGTATGCTTTTGAACTGTTACAAGCTTCTATTGACAAGTGCGATTATTGCATAGAGCTTATCAGGCCACGTTTGCAGAACTGGGATCCGGACCGTATTGCGTCTATTGACATGCTGTTGATGATCATGGCGATATGCGAGTTTTTGTATTTCCCGACTATCCCTTCCAAAGTAACGATTAATGAATACATAGATTTGGCGAAGACATACAGTACGCCGCAAAGCGGACAGTTTGTCAATGGAATTCTGGATAATGTATTAAAAGACCTGAATGCGAAACAAAAGATTCGTAAAACAGATCGTATCAAAAAATAATCTTGTATTTTTGTGACTTTTACCTGAGGAAGAATGAAAAAATGTACGCTCATATTGTTAGGCTGCCTTTGCGGAATGCTGGCAGTGTCTTGCAATGCTGCCAATAGCAGTAATACCAGGCAATTTCATTCAGATAAGCCCATTTCCATTGCTATGACAAGTTATCCGGAACAATATCCGGTTTTCTGCGTTTCAGATACGGCTTACGACTTTGGTACCATTCACGAAGGAGATGTGGTGCAAATGGATTTCAGATATAAAAACACCGGATCACGGCCTTTGATTATCAGCGAAGCGTCTTCCACCTGTGGATGCACTATTCCTGATTATTCTAAAAAACCGGTAGCGCCGGGAGAAGTGAGTGTACTAAAAGTGGTTTTTAACAGCGCCGGTAAAATGGGAAAACAATTTAAGCCGATATGGATCAACGCCAATACCATGCCTTCTCATTTTACTTTAAGCATTTCGGGGAATGTCATTTCTAAAGAACGGCCGGCAATCACTGATAAAATGAAACCAAAAAAGCAATAACGCTTCCCCAACTATAAAACAATAACAATGTAGCATAATAAAGCAATCAAACAATAAAAACAATTTAAACTATGATGTATCTGAATCTATTGAATCTGCACAGTGTATTTCTGATGATGCCAAGCGGTGGGAAAAGCGGGACCGGAGGCGGTGGAATGCTATTCTTTATTGCTGCCATGCTGGTAGTGATGTGGTTGTTTATGATCAGACCGCAATCTAAAAAGGCCAAGAACCAAAAACAGTTCAACCAGAATATCCAGAAAGGGGATCGTATTGTTACCATTGCCGGTATTCATGGCAGGATCAGTAAGATCAATGACGATGATACATTACAACTGGAAGTAAGCCCCGGTTCCTATATGACTATTGAGCGTTCCGCCATCAGTATGGAGTTTACGCAGGGTCTGGAAAAGAGGAAAGAAGCCATGGCATCGGCTGATAAGAAATAATTTGAGTACCGGTTGCCGGTTTGGCTTGTGAGTGAATAAGTTTAATCATGCTTTGATCGGAAAGTTTTTCCAAGGATCGGAGCATGATTTTTTATGTAATCCTTTTGAATGCTGGTCAGTAGTTTAACATTGAGTATTGAATATTGAAAATTGGACATTTAACATTCAACATTGAGCATTGAACCTGCAGGTAGGTATTGAATATTTGATATTTGAGTCCGCTCTGAAAAGTTTAAAAATGCCACAAAGACTCAAAGACATGAAGAATGCACAAAGGGTAGTTACTTGTCTTACAAGCCTTTGCAAAACTTAGTAGCCTCGTGTCTCAGTGGCAAAATGGATGAAATTTACTTTTCATAGTGAACACATATTTGGAAATTGAATGATTATCTGTCTAAGTACAGGAAGGATAAATGACCTTCTTTGAATAATGAACATCGAACAAGGAATAATGAATATTGAAGTTGAAACAGTACTTCTAAAATTAGAAATCGATGTTGGATATTCGATGTTGAGCAAGAATGAAAGATTTCAAATGGAGTCCTGTATTATAGCAGATAATCACTGGAAATTGACATTCCTTTCATGAAAAAAATAGGCGTTACCGGCGGAATCGGATCGGGGAAAAGCACGGTCTGCAAAGTATTTGAAGTGCTTGGGATACCTGTGTATTATGCAGATGTTGAAGCTAAAAGGCTTATGCAGCATAATCATTTACTGAAAATTGCGATCCGGGAACATTTCGGGCATGAAGTCTATGACAGCGATGGAAATCTGGACAGGATGTTTTTGGCCAAAATGGTTTTTAGTGACAAAGACAAATTAGCCTTACTTAATTCATTAGTTCATCCTGTTACCATCCGGGATGCTGAGTTATGGGCGGAAAGGCAGGATGCACCTTATGTGATTAAAGAAGCCGCATTAATGTTTGAGAGCGAAGCCTTTCATTATGTGGATAAAGTGATCGGTGTTTCCGCTCCGGAACCCTTAAGGATAAAACGCACCATGAACCGTGATCTGGTGGAAAGGGGAGAAGTGATAAGAAGAATGAAGAACCAAATGGATGAAGAGACTAAAATGAAAATGTGTGATTATATTATTTTTAATGATGAACAACAGGCAGTTATACCCCAAGTATTG
>SCQV01000252.1 GCA_004299085.1 Chitinophagaceae bacterium
AAAAAAGAGTTTGCTTCCTTTGAATCCAGACCAGCTTCATCATGTTTTAATTTTAGGTAATCTGGCTGATAAAGTATCGCTGGGCGGATATTCCGGCTTACCCAACCTGCAGGTAAACGCAGTGCAGGGGATCACGAATATTTTTAAAAAGATGAATCCTCATATCATCGTAAAATTTGACAACACAAACACTTCCACTACATCTGTAGAACCCGTTGTGTTGAATGAAAAGATAAAATCGGATATACGGAAAGCAGACGCTGTTATTGTGTTTATTGGCACTAATGAAGCCGTTGCCAGCGAAGGGCATGACAGGCCAAGCCTGGCCATTCCGGGTAACTATGGTTCTTTAATTTATCAGACAGCAGAACAGGGAAATAAGCGTATGATCTTAGTTATTCAATCCGATGGCCCGCTTAATATCAATTATATACAACATTACTTTCCTGCCATCGTATTCAGCGGCTATAACGGTGAAAGCCAGGGTACTGCGTTGGCCAATGTGCTGGCTGGTAAAAAGAATCCAAACGGACATTTAGATTTTACGTGGTATATGAATGATGATCAACTGGCGGATAAATCTGATTATTATTTAACACCGGATAAAACCAATGGATTGGGACGCACTTACCAGTATTTTACTAAAAAGCCATTATATTCTTTTGGATATGGATTGAGCTACACCCGGTTCAAATATGCCGATATGTCCGTATCATCTCACCAGATATCACCGGACGATAGTGTAACAATAAGCTTTGATATTACAAATACCGGCAATCTGCCTGGCGCTGATGTGGCGCAATTATATGTTGCCTATCCTAAAATCAAAGGGATAGATTTACCCATAAAAAGATTACAGGGATTTCAGAAAACTAAGATATTAGAACCCAATCAGACAGAACATATTTCTTTAAAAGTCAAAGGTATTCAACTGGCAAATTGGAGTGAGAAGGATAAAAAAGAAGTGGTATATCAGGGCGATTACCGGTTTCAGCTTGGAAAAAATTCCAGTGATATTGTAGATTCTCAATCGGTTAATATTCAGGGTACACTTACTCCCAAGATCACGCTCGTAACGGTGGAACCTGAAAATCTGGTGTATAAAGCGGGTGAGACGCTTGATTTAAGTGGGAAGAACAAATGGATAGAAAGCGATATAACTCCAGCGAGAAAAGACTTCGTTCCTGAAGCAGATCATATTATAGAGGCGGTGAACAATGATGAATCCTTCGCTGACTTATCCAAAGCAAAAATTAACTATAAAAGCAGTAATGATAACGTAGCAGAGGTTTCACCGGATGGGATTATAAGATTTAAAGGCCCTGGTGTAGTCGCTATTTCAGCCACTGTTGAGGGCGTGACAGGCTCAGCAGTCTTTGTGGTGAAATAGAAAGAAGAAAGAGTCTACTACGAAAAATAATTTTTATTTATTTCGACACCCAGGCATTAAGTCACCAAGATTCGCAAAGGTTGTATTGCGGCAAATTACGCTTAGTGCTTTTTTCGTGTTATTTTAATGATCATCCGTTTATGTGCAGGTTAAAAGAATAGAACGCAGATTGTTATGATCTAATAAGATAATTGCAGATTATCAATCATATTTGGCCAAATCACGTGCAAAATATGATTCGCCTTCGGCGCAGATCATAAAAAATCATGAAAACCTGCCTGCCGCAGGCAAGTCTGCGTTCTATATTATCGTTCCTGCGTTAAAGCGGATAGCTATTGTTATTTTAAATGCAGATACTCAATAAACCTTCTATACCTGTAAAACATCATTAATTCTTCAACGAAGTCATATCAATCACAAAACGGTATTTCACATCGCTTTTCAACATTCTTGCATAAGCTGTATTAATGTCCTGCATTTTAATCATCTCAATGTCAGAGACAATGTGATGTTCACCACAGAAATCAAGCATTTCCTGTGTTTCAGCAATACCGCCAATCAGCGAGCCTGCCACTGATTTTCTGCCTGAAACCATCGGTGCGGAATTCAGCATCGGAGTCAAATCTCCCAGATAACCTACTAACACTAAAGTACCGCTATGATGAAGCGTTGTCACATAAGGGTTTATATTATGGACATAAGGAACGGTATCAATAATCAGATCGAATTTTCCTTTGACCGGCTTCATTTGCGCTTCATCTGTAGAAATAATGATGTGATCTGCTCCCAACCGTTTTGCATCCTGGGTTTTTCCCGGTGTTCTTGTAAACAAGCTCACCTCCGCTCCCAGCCCTTTTGCCAGCTTGATGGCCATGTGACCCAGTCCCCCCAATCCAACTACCGCTACCTTACTGCTTTCGCCTGTGTTCCAATGTCTTAACGGCGACCAGGTAGTAATTCCCGCACAAAGCAATGGGGCTACGGCCGGTAAATCAAGATTTTCAGGAACCCGCAGAACAAAATGTTCATCCACTACCACTTTTTCGGAATAACCACCAAAAGTTTGAGTGCCTGAATGTTTATCCTTGCCATTGTAGGTTCCGGTAAATCCGTTCAGACAATATTGTTCCAAGTCGTGCTTACAACTTTCACACGTTCTGCAGGAATCCACCATGCAGCCGACTGCCGCCAAATCACCCGCTTTGAATTTAGTTACTTCATTCCCTACTTTCGTTACTCTTCCCACAATTTCGTGTCCTGGAACAGCCGGATAAACTGTTCCGCCCCAGTCATTTCTCGCTGTATGCAAATCAGAATGACAAACTCCGCAATACAATATTTCTATTTCTACATCTTTTGAAGTTACGTCCCTGCGTTCAATATTCATTTGCTTTAAATCAGCATCCGGCGCCTGGGTACCGAAAGCTTTTACTTTGTATGTGCTCATAAATCTTATTTTTTGTAAAGTTACAAGACTTTGAATATTTCTGCTCACCGTCCCACCATCTTTTGCAATTGTTCAGGATAACGGGCGCCTTGTACTTCAATTTTTGAAATAATCTCATTGATTTCTTTGAGATCATTCTCTGTCAATTTAATCTCTGCAGCTCCAATATTTTCTTCCAACCGGTGCAATTTTGTGGTACCCGGAATGGGAACTATCCAGGGTTTTTGGGCTAACAACCAGGCTAAAGCAATTTGTGCAGAGGTAGCCGCCTTTTGTTTTGCAATCCTGCCAAGTGAATCAACTAAAGCCTGATTTGCTTTCCTGTTCTCTTCAGAAAAGCGAGGTACAACATTACGAAAATCATTTTTGCCAAATGTAGTACGCTCATCAATTTTTCCCGTCAGAAAACCTTTTCCTAAAGGGCTAAACGGGACTAAACCAATTCCTAATTCTTCCAACACAGGTATTATTTCTTTCTCCGGCTCCCGCCACCAAAGTGAGTATTCACTTTGTAATGCCGTTAACGGCTGTACCGCATGTGCTTTACGAATAGTCTGCACTCCCGCTTCTGATAAACCAAAGTGCTTTATTTTCCCTTCTTGAATTAAATCTTTTACTGTCCCCGCCACCTCTTCAATCGGCACGATAGGATCAACACGATGCTGATAAAACAGATCAATTACATCAGTCCTTAGGCGTTTAAGCGCCGCTTCCGCAACGGCTCTGATAGTTTCAGGACGGCTGTCTGTTCCTAAAGCTGTTTTACCTCCTTTGAATCCGAATTTGGTGGCAATCACCACTTCATTACGAAATGGAGCCAATGCTTCTCCAAGTAATTCTTCATTCTCAAAAGGTCCATAAGCTTCGGCAGTGTCAAAGAAGGTTACGCCGAGTTCAAAGGCTTTCCTGATTAATTTAATGGCTTCTGGTTTATCTGTAGCAGCGCCCAAGCCAAAGCTCAGTCCCATGCAACCAAGGCCAAGGGCTGATACTTCTAAGCTGCTTTTGCCTAATTTTCTTTTTTTCATATTGTTGTGTGTGTTTATTTATTTAGAAGTTGATACTTTACAGGTTCTTCATTTTAACCGGCCTAAGCAGATGCGAAAAAGTGAGTGAGCCCATCTTCCATTCGCCGTTTTCTCTGATATATACCTCCGTCACCATAAAAGGATTGGTCACTAAGAAATCTTTATTTTACACTATTATATTCCTCATCGGTTACTCTTTCTAACCATTTTATTCCTCTTGATTCAATCCCAATATAGGCAAAGCTGCTGTTCGGGGCTGCCATATGGGTATGTGCCACGCCCGGTGCACATTTAATCACATCTCCTTTATGAACGATACGTCCGGGCTTTCCTCTTTCCATATAATAGCCGGTGCCTTTAAGGATAAGCAGAATTTGTCCGTCCGGATGAATATGCCAGCGTAATCTTGAGCCGGGAGCAAAAGTGGCAAGCATTACACTGAAAGGGAAGACACTATCGGCCATACTTAACCCATTAAGCCAAACAGTTCCTGTGTAATCATCCGTGTTGGGAGCTACGAAACCTTTTGGAAAAATGGAAGTATCTTGCGTTGTCGCCTGAGTAGTCATAGCAGGACGTTTTATGCTATTGTATTCTTCATCGGTTACTCTTTGTAA
This sequence comes from Chitinophagaceae bacterium, assembly GCA_004299085.1. Lineage (GTDB taxonomy): Bacteria > Bacteroidota > Bacteroidia > Chitinophagales > Chitinophagaceae > FW021-bin31. Next base: position 4,483 of record SCQV01000252.1, read on the forward strand.
CCAAATCGTTTTCCCTTTATCCGTTGGAGTGATGGCAATGTAAGCAAAGGAGCTGTTCGGCGCTGATGCGTGCCAATGCGCCACTCCCGGCGAGCATTTGATGACATCTCCTTTATGCACTATTCGTACCGGCTTGCCTTTTTCCTGATAATAGCCTGTGCCTTCTGTAATAAGCAGAATTTGCCCTCCCGGATGAATATGCCAGTTTAATCTTGAACCGGGGGCATAGACCGCTTGAGCAATGCTAAAATTAAAGATGCTATCTGGTTTACTTAATTCATTCAGCCAGATAGTTCCTGTATAGTCTTCCGTGTTCTTACCTATTTCACCTTTGGGGAAAATGGATGTTTCTTGCGCAGTAGCATGGATAGATAACATGGTTGAAAGTAAAACAGTCAGATACAGTAATTTTTTCATGGCTTATTTTTTTATATTTTTACATTACAAAGGTATTAGCAATTTCCTAGCCGGCTGTTATACGGATTACGGATTTACATACCAATATTACTGATGTTACTGATGCAGGAAGACTCACATAAATCCAGCTATAAAAAAGCTTTCAACGAAGCTAAATATTATTATCCCTTTTTCGTATCTTTATTAAAATAGGTTGACATGCCGGAAATAATTGTGAAATATAAAAGCAAGAAAACACTCGCAGCACTTCGGGACTTGGCAAAGTATCTTGACTATGTGATTTCATCACCTGATTTTGATAATAAAGAGTCAATTACATTGAACGGAGTAACTATTATTCCTGGCGACAGTTCAATTGATACCTCTGACCTAAATAAGATATTTACAAGCAAGAATATTAATCCACAACAGCTTAGAAACTAAGCATGGCAAAGGAAAAAATAGTCTGCGACACTGATGTAATGATAGATTATTGGGACAAGGCCAAGTCCCGCCATAAGCCACAAAATTGACTCTTGAAAAGTCCATTGAACCAGGCAATATAGTTTTATCTGCTATAACTAAAATGGAATTGATGCTTGGTGCTACCGATAAAACTGACTTGGCGAGAATAATAAAAAAACTTGGCAGATTCAATATTGCACTTATCAATGATGACATTACAATGCGAGCCTTTGACTTGCCTGAAACCTACCGGCTTAGTCACGGGCTTTCACTACCTGATAGTATAATCGCAGCAACGGCATTAATTGCGGACATGAAACTTTTCACTTATAATATAAAGGACTATAAGTTCATTGGGCAATTAAATCTTTATGAACTTTAGCGGGCGTATTTGATGTCATGTTATCAGCAGGCATTTTTCTACCAAATATTATACAGATTACAGATTCATATACCAATATTACTGATTCGGGAAGGTTTATCAATGAAGTCATTAATAAAGCGGTAATTTTGAATTACCGGAAACAATAATGATATGAATAATCTGCGAAGATTTGAAACAATTAACGAATACAACGCATTTAATAATCATGAAACGCTGCACCCGCTCGTAAATGTCGTCGATTTGTCAAAGGCTAATCCCAGACAAGGTTCTCAGATGTATTTTGGCTTTTACACTATTTTCTTAAAAGATGTCAAATGTGGTGATTTGATTTATGGCAGGCACACTTACGATTACCAGGAGGGGACGTTGGTTTTCATTGCTCCGGGACAGGTGGCGGGGGTTAACAGCAAAGGAGAAACTTATCAACCGAAAGGGTATGCGCTGGTATTTCACCCTGATTTAATTTATGGTACTTCGCTTGGAAAGCATATCCATGACTATACTTTTTTCGGGTATCAATCGAATGAAGCACTTCATATATCAGAACGGGAAAGGCAAATCGTTTTGGATTGTTTTTCAAAGATTGAATTTGAATTAAAACAATCCCTGGATAAACATAGTAAAACTCTCATCGTAAACAACATAGAGCTTTTTCTAAACTATTGTGTACGTTTTTATGACCGGCAATTTATTACGCGTGAAAAAGTGCAGAAAGATATTTTACAAAAATTTGAAAGCCTGCTCAACCATTATTTTCAATCGGATAAACCGCAAACGATTGGACTGCCTTCTGTAGCTTATTGCGCTGAACAAATGCATTTATCAGCAAACTATTTCGGTGATTTAATTAAGAAAGAAACGGGTAAATCGGCACAAGAATATATACAATTGAAATTGATGGACATCGCCAAAGAGAAAATATTTGATACGAGCAAATCCATCAGTGAAGTAGCTTATGAATTAGGATTCAAATATCCGCAGCATTTTACCCGCTTATTTAAGCAACGGGTAGGATATACACCCAATGAATACCGTACGCTGAATTAATGGCGAATTATTTTTCCGGCAGGTTTATTTTATTGACCATAAATCACTGAACGCTGTTATCTCCATTTTTATTCTTTTAATGAACTGAACTGCCGAAGAAATATTCATCGCATTTTATTACTTTTGTCCCTTTATGAAAATATTTCGCACGATTGGCATTGCCGCTGTCATTTTATTATTTATAAGCGCCTATCTCCCCTGGGTTTACATCAATTTTGGAAAACTGCACAATGCTTTCCTTACAGGAATGAACACTGGAATCACCGAATACGGGAAGCCTGCTATTTTAGGATTGTTCTTCAGCCTGTTGTTTTTGATTACCATTTTTATTCCCAAAGTCTGGGCCAAGCGAACCGGAATCCTGTTTGCCGTTATTGTGCTTGCGTGGGGCATTCGTAATTATTTTCTCTTTACCTGCGAAATGGGTTACTGTCCTCATCGGCAGGTAGGGCTTTATTTAACTGTTCTGGCTTCTTTGGCGATTATGGCATCTGCATTAATGCCGTATGTACCCGAGGGAAAAATGGAAGAAAAATAAAGGATAGGATTTCAATGTCGTTTAGTTAATAGAAAATCAGCTACAGAGGCGCTAAGTCCCGCCCGAACGGCACCTGCCCGAATGTGGTCAGGCGGGCATTCGTGTGGGTACAAAAGAGACACAAAGAGCAGGCCTGGTGATGCTTCGTGCCTTTGAGACTTTGTGGTACAAAATTAATACGCATACTCCTTTACTAAACGACTTTTTGGATGGGATTTGTTTAATGTCTGACTTCATCCTTTAGCATATCAGCTAATGCAATAAGTTCCTCACTTCGATAAAGGTCCTTTTTATTCTCATAACATTTGGACAATTCGGTTAATAAAAGGCGGATAATGCTTCTATTGCTTAAGGGCTTAAAATAGAAATCTTTGAGGGGGGCATTTATTTTCTTCAAATACACTTCGATATCTTTTACCGTATATATCTGTCCCTGCATCGGGTCAATAAAAAACTGAATATCCTGGGGATGAATAGTTTCCGGTAATGTAAAATCTACAGGATGCGAAAAATAGGCGAGAATGTATTGCTTTGGAATATGGACGGCATAAATGGGAATATCTAATTGCGCACAGAGCATCTGATAAAGGATGCCGATAGAAATAGAATTCCCTTTCCTGGATTCAATGACATTATTCATGTAAAACTGATTGGCCCGGCTGTAAGACACCTCCGCCCCTTTCATGCTAAAATAACTGTATATCATGCTGTTCAGCACGTTCGCCCGTTCAAGGGCTGTCAGATAATTATTTAATTCAAGCCAGATATTGCGTTTTATTTTATCTAATTCGTATATCAGGCTGTTCATATTTAATCCGGGATATCTGTATCTGGCGACCATTAAAGAGCCGTCAAACAGGTCAGGCTCTTCTTCATGAGTCCATTCCTTAAAATCAGCCTGCAGATTCTGATAATGTACCCGGTGGATGAGCAGTTCAATTCTCTCCTGTACTTTTTCATCCGGAGTTTCCTCCCAAAGGCTTTCGAGGCTGGGAATAATCTTGACGCCATAATGCAATATCTTATTGGCGACCGTGTCGAATACTTCCTGGTCCGGATCATCAATCAGTTGTAAAAGCGCCGATATTTCTCTGTTTACAGGCATTACTTAACCGCAAATATATCAATTACTTTCTTTTGCAACACTTTTTTTAGTGGTTGATTTTTTTGATCTCGAAGATTTCTTTTCAAAAGCTCCGGGAACCTCTACCAAAATCATTTTTTTCACTTCATCCAACGAAATATCCGCTAATTCCTCCACCGTGTATTTCTCACCGTTTGCATTTTTCTGCAGCTTCAGCATTTTTTTCCCAAAACGGATAAAGGGCCCCCACCGTCCATTTTCTATGGCAATCTTTTCCGCAGACCATTGCTGAATATACCTGTTGGCTTCTTTTTCTAATTTTTTAGTTATTAATTCCTCTATTTCGCGTTGCGAAAGATTATCAAAATTATATGCTTTCGGAACATTGATAAATAAATTATCGTATTTAATAAAAGGTCCAAACCTCCCTTTGCCCTTTGTTACAGGTTTTCCTTTATACGCCGCAATGGGCGCATCCGCCTGCTGCTTTTGGCTAATCAGCTCTATTGCCCTGTCCACATCTACTGACAGAGGATCTTCTCCTTTCGGAATAGAAACAAACTGCTCATTCCATTTCACATAGGGCCCGAAGCGGCCGGCGCCGATTACAATTTCTTTCCCCTCATAATTTCCCGGGCTAAATGGCAATTTAAATAAATCAAGCGCTTCCTCCAGCGTGATCGTTTCAATGCTTTGCGAAGGTCTCAGTGTGGCAAAGCGGGGCTTTTCTTCATCGCCGGCGTTTCCAATCTGAATCATGGGACCAAAACGCCCTAAACGGGCAAATACCGTTTTGCCGCTTTCAGGCTCCGTTCCTAATTCCCGCTCTCCTTTTACACGTTCGGCGTTGGCCATGGTATTTTCCACATTTTTATGAAACGGTGTATAAAAAGAACCCACCATTTTATTCCATATTTTTTTACCTGATGCAATTTCATCAAATTCATTTTCAATATTGGCCGTAAAACCATAATCCATCACTTCTGTAAAATGTTCATTCAGAAAATCTGTCACCACCATTCCCAGATCGGAAGGGAATAATTTATTTTTTTCCGCCCCGGTATTTTCTTCTGTATCCTTTCCGGAAATCTTATTATTCTTCAATGTAAGCACTCGATACATCCGTACTACGCCTTCTTTATCTTTCTTTTCGATATATCCGCGCTGCTGAATTGTGCTGATAGTGGGCGCATAAGTGGATGGCCTGCCGATACCCAGCTCTTCTAATTTTTTTACTAAAGACGCCTCTGTATAACGCGGCGCCGGACGTGTAAATCTTTCCGTTGTGGTCAACTGAATTAATGGTAATATCTGCCCAACGGTTAATGGCGGCAACATACCTGCATTTTCATCTTCATCCTCCTCATCTTTTCCTTCTATATATACCTTTAAGAACCCGTCAAATTTCAACACTTCGCCTGTGGCGGTTAATGAGTCATTTACGGTTGATATGCCAATTTTTGCAGTCGTTTTCTCTGTTTGCGCATCAGCCATCTGGGAAGCGATGGTGCGCTTCCATATCAGGTCATATAATTTTTGTCCATCGGCATGACCTACCTGGGTTACACTTAAATCTGTCGGACGAATAGCTTCGTGTGCTTCCTGTGCAGATTGATTTTTGGTCTGATATTGCCTGCGGTAGTGATATTTGCTCCCGTATTGACGAGTGATAGCTTCTTTTGCATTTGCTAACGCTATTTCTGAAAGATTGACCGAATCGGTACGCATATAAGAAATATATCCATTCTCATATAATTGCTGTGCCACGCGCATAGTACGCGAAACGGAATAACCTAATTTACGGCTGGCTTCCTGCTGCAGCGTGGAGGTAGTAAAAGGCGCGGAGGGTGATTTTTTACCGGGTTTTACCTGGATATCTTCTACCTTAAAAACAGCCTGCACACATTTCTCTATAAATTCCTTCGCCGATTTTTCATTGGGAAAACGGGAACCTTCCGCTTTGAAAGTCACTTTTTTCTGATTGATATCCTCTGCTTCAAAAATACCTTCAGTCTTGAAATGGCTGACTGCTTTAAACTGATTGATTTCTCTTTCGCGTTCCACAATTAACTTTACTGCCACTGATTGTACTCTGCCGGCAGAAAGACTTTTCTGTCCGCTTAACTTTCGCCATAATACCGGTGAGATTTCAAAACCAACCAGCCGGTCCAATATCCTGCGTGCCTGTTGGGCATTCACCAAATTCATATCCACCAATCGTGGATTTTCCACCGCTTTCTGAATAGCCGGCTTCGTAATTTCATGAAATACGATGCGTTTAGTTTTATCCGTTTTTAATCCCAACACTTCACACAAGTGCCAGCTTATAGCTTCTCCCTCGCGGTCTTCATCGGTCGCGAGCCATATCTCATCCGCCTTTCGTGCTTCCGCCTTCAATTCATTTACCACTTTCCTTTTATCAGGAGGAACGCTGTAATGAGGCTTGAAATCATGATCTATGTCAATACCCATTCCTTCTTTTTCCAAATCCCGGATATGTCCGAAGCTGGATTTCACTTCAAAGTCTTTCCCCAGGAATTTGCCAATCGTTTTAGCTTTTGCCGGAGACTCCACTATTACCAAGTTCTTTGCCATAATATCGTATTTATCCATTCATAATCAGCGTTTTACGACGTAAAACGTTATTCAAAAACATCTTTTCGGAGCTGCAAGTATATAATATACCATCAAAATAAAAAAACCCTTCGCAAAAAGCGATGTACTTTAGCGAAAGTTTTTTAACCCCATTGATATGGATATTGTTATCATCGGTGCTGGAAATGTAGCTCATTATTTTAGTCATATTTTGCGGTTAAACGGCCATCAAATCCGGCAGGTTTTAAGCAGAAAAGAGGAACATGCACGCACACTGGCTGAAAGCCTGAATACCCGCTGGGCAACAAATCTGATTGATATTGATATGAATGCGGACATTTATTTGCTGGCAGTCAGTGATACGGCTATTCCTGATTTAAATAAGAAATTATACCTCGGAAAAAGAATAGTGGCACATACGGCCGGAGCTGTTCCTTTAAATGCCATTAAAGATATTTCCTTAAACACGGGCGTCATTTATCCCCTGCAATCTTTCAGAAAGGGAATTCATGTGAATCATAAAATCCCTTTGTTAATAGAAGCAGGAAATGCGATAGTGCTGAAAAGACTGCATGCATTGGCTGATGCCATTTCTGACCATATCATAGAAATGGATTCTGTCAGTAGGTTAAAAATGCATTTGGCGGCAGTTTTCTGTAATAATTTTTCAAACCATCTGATTACAATTTGTAAAAAATATTGTGAGGATGAATCGCTGGATTTCTCTTTACTGCAACCTTTAATGAAAGAGACTTTTTACCGCTTGGAAAATATGAATGCGGAGGAATTGCAAACAGGGCCGGCCATCCGCGGAGATGAAGAAACCATGATGAAACATTTATATCTTTTGAAATCATATCCTGAAATGAGAAAAGTGTATCAGCTTTTGAGTGAAAGCATTGAAAAATATTCTTCCAATCAAGATTAAAAAATGAATATTCTAGAATTATTTAAGCCGGTAAAAACTTTTGTATTTGATGTGGATGGCGTATTAACTGACGGGACATTACAGCTTTTGGAAAACGGAGAATTGTCGCGCAAAATGCACATCAAAGACGGTTATGCTTTGCAATTAGCAGTGAAAAAAGGTTATCACATGGCCATTATTTCGGGTGGCAATTCTTCGCAGGTAGAAACAAGGCTTCGCAGATTGGGCATCATGGATATTTTCATGGGTGTTTCGGACAAAGAAGAAAAGTTGGAAGAATATCTTTCGGAAAATAAATTATCTGCCGCTCATGTGCTATATATGGGCGATGATATACCGGATTATGACGCCATGAAGTTGGTGGCATTAAGAACTTGCCCGAATAATGCGAGCCGGGAAATAAAATCTATTTCTCAATATATCTCTCCTGTTAGCGGCGGCGAAGGTTGCGTCAGGGATGTAATAGAAAAAGTGCTGAAGTTGAATGGAGATTGGGTCCAGAACGTTTGAAAACGGGACGTTGAGGCCATCCCGAAAAAGTTGGTATTATCGTGTAGCTGTCACACCGTAGCCAACGCTTGCAGTATATCATACTTCGTGATAATATTAAAATGTCCGCTTTCGTTTTGTGTCAATACAGCGCCATTATCCTTGTTGATATAAGCCGACAATCTTTCAATCGGCGTATCTTCATCCACTACGGGAAAGGGGGCTTGCATCACTTCTTTAACGGTCGCATCTTTTATTTCCGGAGAATCAATGATTTTACCGAATAAAGCGCCTTCTGAAATGGAGCCTATCTGCTTCCCATCCTGAATGACCGGAATATGTTCAATATCGTGTTTTTTCATTTTGGCCACTGCATCCGTTACCTTGTCTCCAGGTTTTAACATGACCAAAGGAAGTCCCGATCTCGCAGTAATAATGTCTTTCACATTTTTTACGTGAAGGAAACCACGCTCCAGCATCCATTGATCATTATACACTTTTCCCACATACCGGCTGCCATGATCGTGAAAAATCACCACCACAAAATCATCTTTACTTAACTTATATTTTAGTTGTAGTAATCCTTTTACAGCAGAGCCTGCCGAATACCCCACAAAAATACCTTCTTCTTTAGCTATACGCCTTGTCATAATAGCGCCTTCTCTGTCGGTCACTTTTTCAAAAAGGTCTATGGCGTTCATATCAAAATTGGCAGGTACAAAATCTTCGCCAATTCCTTCGGTGATATAAGGATACACCTCATTCATATCCATTTCTCCCGTGTCGAAATATTTTTTTAATAAAGAGCCATAAGTATCAATGGCCCAGACTTTAATATCAGGATTTTTTTCCTTCAGAAACTTTCCCGTTCCTGAAACTGTTCCGCCTGTTCCGGCACCCACCACAAGGTGAGTGATCTTGCCATCAGTTTGTTCCCAGATTTCAGGCCCGGTTTGTTCGTAATGTGCCTGCCGGTTAGCTAAGTTGTCATACTGATTAATATAAACAGAATTAGGAATTTCTTTCGCTAATCGTTTGGCAACGGAGTAATACGATTTAGGATCATCCGGTTCCACATTTGTCGGGCAAACAATCACCTCGGCGCCCAAAGCTCGTAAAATATCCACCTTTTCTTTGGATTGCTTATCCGTAGTGGTGAAAATGCAACGATACCCTTTAATGATGCCTGTCAGGGCCAATCCCATACCCGTATTGCCCGAAGTACCTTCAATGATTACTCCGCCGGGCTTTAATTGTCCTGTTTTTTCGGCTTCCTCCACCATCTTCACCGCCATCCGGTCTTTGATGGAATTGCCGGGATTGAAAGATTCCACTTTGGCATAAACAGGACAAGGCAAGGAGGCAGTGACCTTATTTAATTTTACTAATGGCGTGTTGCCGATGGTGTCGAGTATGTTACTATATAATTTCATACGGTTATTATATTCAAGAATTAAGTATGCTAAAAATTGTCCGGATAACTTTTGTGATAATGGGCTCCTTTACACTTCCTGCTTTTCTAATAATACTATTCTTATCTGCAGTAAAAATCCGTGATGGTCTGACAAATGAGTCCAAAGGTAACCCTCCGGAAACAAAACTATTTTTGTTGAGTGGAATTGCGTAAGTATCTTTATTCATTTTGCTCGTTATCCGACACAAAATTACATCGTTTCCTTTTACATCTGCTAAAACAAGTGCAGGCCTTCTCTTTGTACCAGACAAATCACTGAAAGGGAAAGGAATTACAACGATATCTTCTTTTACAAACTTTTCCATGCTTCATCTTCCTCATCTTTTAGCCAGTCTTCTGGAGGAACTTTAAGCAGTATATCTCTGGAACCGGGCATTATCAGTTGTCTTATCATTGCAAAATGATTTTGTTATCAGATTCAACTATCGCTTCAAAAATAAGGTAAATCCGGCATATACCATGCTAAATCATATTTCATTCCCTCAAAAAGCAATATCTATGGTAATAATTTTTTATTATGCAAAATCATGCAGAACTTATATTGTTATGGTATGGAGGTGCTAAGAAATCCAGCTTTGAAATGAACATGGAAGAGTTGGAAGTGGCGGCGTATTCTATTCTCCAGAGGGCTAAGGAAGGGGCTTTTTCCGAAAGGAGGCCTATTTATTTTAGCAGAGACGGGAAGGCTTTTGCAGAATTTCCCGATTGACATATTGAGGAGATTGACAATAAACAGAAATGAATGTAAGATATGCCTGCTTTATACGTAGTCGCCGGGCCCAATGGAATTGGAAAAACAACTTCCAGGTATGACCTTGCCCCTGGAAATACCCCAATTATTAATTCTGACGAAATAGCAAAAGAGCTTTTGAATATCAAATTACCTTCCTGAAACACGCAAGAATATGCTAACCAGGAGGCGTTCCGATTAATGAAGCAAGAAAGGAATCAGAAGAATACATTTGCGTTCTTCAACTCAGTTCTTTTCTTCTTTTCTTCGTAGGTTTGCTGAAATTTAATAATCAGTGAAAGAAGAAATCATTTTCGTAACCGGTATCGGTACCGGCATCGGTAAAACCGTGGTGTCTGCCATTCTTACCGAAGCTTTGGAAGCGGATTACTGGAAGCCCATACAGTCAGGGTTGGATGAAAAAACGGATACTGACATTGTACGTTCGCTGGTATCCAATAAAAAAACTGCTTTCTGGAAAGAAGCTTTTAAATTACAAACTCCTGCCTCCCCTCACCTGTCTGCACGCATTGATAATATACACATTGACCTTAAAGACATTGTTCATTCGTGTAAACAGCAATACCGGAATCGCACCGTAATTATAGAAGGCGCCGGCGGATTGATGGTTCCTATGAATGAGAAAGATTTTTATCCTGATTTAATTCCATTACTTCATGCAAAAGTGATTGTTGTTTCTAATCAATATCTGGGAAATATAAATCATTCTTTACTTACCGCGGAAGTTTTAAAAATGAAAAAACTACCGGTCATTGGGTGGATATTTAATGGTACGTATCATGTCAATGAAGAAGATATTGTCCGCTGGAGTGGCTTTCATAAAATCGGGAGAGTGGAAGAAGAAGATACTATTGATTCGGCGGTTATAAAGCAATATGCCGCTAAAATAAAACCCAAGCTGCTTGAGTTATTAAACAATTAGTTTATGCCCCAACGTATCATAGAATGCGTACCCAATTTCAGTGAAGGAAGAAATCCTGATGTCATCAAGCAAATTGCGGATGAAGTGGAGAAAATATCCGGTGTAAAACTACTGGATGTAGGCCCCGGTAAAGCTACCAACCGGACGGTCATCACTTTTGCCGGTGAACCTGAAAAAGTGATTGAAACTGCATTTCAAATGATAAAAAAAGCGAGTGAATTAATTGATATGAGTCAGCATCACGGCGAGCATCCGCGCATGGGCGCTACGGATGTTTGTCCGCTCGTTCCTATTTCAGGTATCAGTATGGAAGAAACCGTGGAATATGCAAAAAAACTTGGGAAAAGAGTGAGTGAAGAATTGAGCATTCCTGTTTATTTATATGAATATGCAGCCACTTCATCGGAAAGAAAAAATCTGTCAGTTATACGTTCGGGAGAATATGAAGGGCTGGAATCAAAGCTGAAAGATCCTGCCTGGCAACCCGATTACGGGAAAGCAATATTCAATAAACGCGCTGGAGCCACAGTCATCGGCGTAAGGGATTTTTTAGTGGCTTATAATGTGAATTTAAACACTACTTCCGTGAAGCTGGCTAATGCTGTTGCTTTTGATGTACGCGAAAGCGGAAGGGTGGAAAAAAAGAATGGAAAAACTCTCCGGGATCAAAATGGAAATGTCTTACGTGAACCCGGATTGCTCAAATCGGTTAAGGCGATCGGTTGGTATATAGAAGAATACGGTATAGCACAAGTTTCCATGAATCTGACCAATTTGAATATTGCTCCTGTTCATACAGCCTTTGAAACTTGCTGCCGGTGTGCTGAAAAGCGCGGTATGCGTGTTACAGGCAGTGAATTAATCGGGCTTATCCCGTTGCAATCATTATTGGATGCAGGAAAACATTTTTTAAATAAACAACAACGTTCTTCAGGTGTAAGCGAATACGAATTGGTTAAGATTGCCGTTAAATCTTTGGGCCTCAATGATCTGTCTCCTTTCGATCCACAAAAGCGAGTAATTGAGTATGTGTTGGAGGATAAAAGTGCAAAAAGCCTTTTGCAATTGGATTTGAAAACTTTCGCAGATGAAACTGCTGCTGAGAGTGCCACTCCCGGCGGTGGCTCTGTCAGCGCTTATGTAGGTGCTTTAGGCGCTGCATTAACCACTATGGTAGCTAATTTGCCTGCTCCTAAGCATTCTGAAAAAGACTGGGTATATTTTTCAGATATAGCTGAAAAAGGTCAACATTTAAAGAAAGAATTGCTGCAGTTGGTGGACGAAGACACCGCCGCTTTTAACAAAATCATGGAGGCGTTCAAGCTTTCAAAGAACACTCCTGAAGAGAAAGAACGCAGAAATAAAGTTGTTGAGGAAGCTACCTTGTATGCCATGGAAATTCCTCTTAAAACTATGGAAACTGCCATAAAGGTTTTTGAAATAATAGCAGCCTTGATAAAATATGGTAATAAAAATTCAATAAGTGATGGAGGTGTTGCTGCCGTTTGCTGCCGAAGCGCTGTTTATGGGGCATATCTCAATGTGAAAATAAATGCAGCTACCCTCAAAGATCAGGAAAAAGCCCGGCCATATTTAGCTAAGGCAAATGAAATACTGGAACAAGCTAACTGGCAAGAGATCAATTTGTTGAGCCGGGTCGAAAATGCTATTTATCCATCCTGATAATACTGTTTAATCCTCAGGGCATCTCTAAAAACCACCTATAGATTCGTGAAAATCCGTGTTATTCGTGGCTAAATAAAGCTAAAAATAAGGTTTTGAGAGATGCTCCTTATTAATTCTCTATACTTAACAATATTTTTGCCTTCATGCGTTTATATTTGCAGTTTCTATGTTTGCATTATTCAGAAAGGAAATTAATCAGCTCTTCAGCAGCGTAAACGGTTACCTGAGTGTCATTCTGTTTTTGGTAGCCAATGGTTTATTTCTACTTGTCTTTCCAGATACGAATATTTTTAATAACGGCTATGCCACTTTAGACACACTTTTCAATCTGGCTCCCTGGATCTTTTTATTGTTGATCCCGGCTGCCACCATGCGGTTGTTTGCTGAAGAATGGCGAAGCGGTACCATGGAATTGCTGCTTACCCGTCCCCTAAGTGAATGGCAGGTGATTGGCGGAAAATATTTATCGGGAATCTTTCTTTTGGTATTTGCACTCATACCAACTGTTATTTATTATTTCACTATCCGATCACTGGCTATAGCTCCATCCGATGTGGATACCGGCGCTATTGCAGGTTCTTACATCGGATTATTTCTTTTAGGAAGCGTATTTACGGCTATTGGCCTATGGGCTTCTTCTGTAAGTTCACAATCTGTAGCGGCTTTTTTAATAGCTGTCTTTACCTGCTATATTATTTATACCGGCTTCGATGCATTAAGCAGCATTCCTGCTTTTGAGGGTGGGCCTGATTATTACTTGCAATTAATGGGTATTAAGTATCATTACCAATCCATCAGCAGAGGTGTAATCGTTGTACAGGATGTGATTTATTTTTTAAGTATGGATGCTTTGTTTTTATATCTGGCAAAGTTGTCTTTGGATAAAAGGAAATGGGAATGAAAGATGCGGGAGCAGAAGGCAGTGGCAGTAAGCAGTCAGTAGT